>CAXTVG010000230.1:1069-4224 GCA_964247505.1 uncultured Acidobacteriaceae bacterium | reverse complement strand
AGCAGGCTCTCCAGGAGTCCATCCACAAAGTCGACCCGCTAAATACGCTCAAAAAGCAGATCGAAATGACCATCACCCCCGAAGGCCTCCGCATCGAGCTGATGGAAGACCCCAAAGGCACCTTCTTTGAAACCGGCAGCACCCAGCCCACCCCCATCCTCGTCTCCATCCTGAAAATCTTGTCGTCCCAGCTCGGTGCGCTCCCCAACCGCATCTCCATCGAGGGCCACACCGACGCCCAGCCCTACACCAACGACAAAATTTACAGCAACTGGGAGCTTTCCTCCGATCGCGCCAACGTAGCCCGGCGCCTGATGCAAACCAGCGGCGTCCGTCTCAACCAGGTTTCCCAGGTCCGTGGTTTCGCCGACCAGCGCCTTCGCGACCCCAAAAACCCCTACAACGCCGCAAATCGCCGTATCTCCCTTATCGTTCAATACCTCGACGCCGGCAAAGACCTCCCCATAACCGCGCTCGCCGCCAATCCCCCGACCGCTTCGGCAGCAAAGGCCTCGCCAAGCGCTCCGGCACAGTCGAAGCCTCACCCCGGCCAATAACTCGCAGCAATCTTACGGCCAAAACCTGCCCGAGCCATTCCTTCTCGGGCCCTCTTCCCACGTTGGGAAAATGAGAAACACCTTAGTACCGTAGCCCCGCACTCTCCGCTTGGCGGACTCTCGCCGTCGGGTATAGTCCTCGTCAGGAACCCACACAGATGGATCAAAATGGACTGCTCCCGCAAGAAATCGGGCAGCCCTTTGCACACCACGCCCCAATCGGCGTCCTCGTGCAAAGCGCTCCACCCGCTGTCGCCCCACGCGCCCCCGAAGAGCCAGCACACACGCCCATCCGCGTCCTGGTTGTCGAGGACGACATTCCCCTTGCTCGCCTGCTCTGCTCCTGGCTTGCCTCTGAAGGCTTTATCGGCGACGCCGCCCACCACGGCGAAGCAGCCCTGGCCAAACTCGAAGCGGGCAGTTATCACCTGGTCCTGCTCGACCTCAACCTCCCCGGCATGGACGGCCTCACCCTCTTGCCCAAAGTCCACGCCGCGCAGCCCGGCCTGCCCGTTATGGTCCTCACCGGCCGCAGCCGCACCGAAGACACCGTCCTGAGCTTGAATGAAGGCGCCGACGACTGCCTCATTAAGCCCTTTTCCCTCCTAGAACTCCTGGCCCGTATGCGCGTGCTCCTCCGCCGTCGCACTACACTCCAGCCCGAAGCGATTGCTCCCAAAGTGCAGCCTGGCCTCCAGCTCAACCGCGACGAGTACCGCGTCGAACGCGACGGCCGCCGCATCGAGCTCACCCCCCGCGAGTTCGCGCTGCTCGAATACCTCATGCAGCACTCCCCCAAGCCCGTCTCCCGCGCCACCTTGATGGAGGAAGTCTGGCGCGTTCCATTCGATCCCACAACCAATATCGTCGACGTTTACATGAAGTACCTGCGCGACAAAATCGACTCAACCGGCGAACAAAAACTCATCCGCACAGTCCGCGGAGTAGGCTATGCTCTCGCCTGCGCCTAGCCGAAACGCGCGCCCAACTATGAAAGCTCCCGCCCGCCAAGAAGGAGGATTCTAATGACCGCGCCCCCGCTCCCATCCCTTCGCCCAGGCGACCGCGCCCCCGTCCGCATTCTCCTCGTCAGCCCCAACCCGCACCTCCGCGAACAGCTCCGCGAGAAGATTGGCGCTCCCCGCTGGGACCTCTCCGAAGCCACGAGCGGCGCCGAAGCCCTGCTCCAACTCGGCGACACCCGCACCGAAGTTCTCCTGCTCGACCCCATGCTCCCCGACATCGTCGCCAATGAGTTCAGCGCCCTTGTCCTCCAGCGCTTTCCCTCTATTGAAATCCTCTCCCTCAACGCCCAAACCGGCCACTTACTTCTGGCTAACGCTTCACCCACCCCGCTCGCTTCTCAGCTCACCGACCTGATTTATAAGAGGTCCTTCGCCGACCCGCCGCTCGCCATCCGACCCTCCGACACGCACTCGACCGGCGCGCCGCGAACCGGCCTACGCGGCATGGTCGGCAGCTCGCCCGCCATGCAGCGCGTTTACCGGCTCACCGAAATGGTCGCTCGCTCTGAAACCACGGTGCTGATCACCGGCGAAAGCGGCACCGGCAAGGACCTCGTCGCGCAGGCCATCCACATGATCAGCCCGCGCGCCAAGCACCCCTTTGCCGTTGTCAACTGCGCCGCCATTCCTGAAGCCCTGCTCGAAGCCGAGCTCTTCGGCTACGCTAAGGGGGCCTTTACGGGGGCCATGCAGAGCCGCATTGGGCGCATTCATGCGGCGCATGGAGGGACGCTTTTTCTCGACGAAATCGGGGATATGCCTTTATCGTTGCAGAGCAAAATTCTAAGATTTCTCGAGCAAGGGGAGGTGCAGCGGCTTGGCGGGAATGACAATCTCAAGGTCGATGTTCGCGTGGTTGCGGCTACGAATGCGGACCTGAAAACGCTCGCGCAGCAGAAGCTTTTTCGCGAGGATCTTTACTATCGGCTTGCGGTTTTTCCTGTGCAATTGCCGCCTTTACGCGACCGCGAAGGGGACATTCATGCGCTTGTGGAGGCGTTCGTGCAGAAGTTTTGCCCCGGTGTTCGCGTGGCTCCGGAAGTGCTGGATTTGCTGGGGACGCATGCGTGGCCGGGGAATGTTCGCGAGCTGCGCAACACGATGGAGCGGGCTTCTATTCTGCTCGACGGCGATCGGGTGATGACGGCGAAGCACATTCTGCTTTGAGCCTTTATTTTGGGGCTTTTTGCGGGGTTTTACGCTGCAAAATGGCTTGTTTTTGGTGTGTTTTTTGAACGTTTTCTGCGCGTCTTGGTGGGGCGATGCACCGGGTTTGGTGCAGTTTGTTCCTGATTTTTGCGGAATTGTCGGCCAGTTTGGAACGATTTTGGGCTGGAAATCTCCCTGTCGCGGGGCGGGAGCGGTCTGGGGAGCTGCCTGGGTTTCCGGTTTGCGAAAGTGGCAGGTTTTTTGGCGGGTGATTCCGAAAAATGTGAAACGCGTTCCCCGGGCTCGGCTGTGCTGCTTTGACTATTCAATGGCGGTCTTCAGCTGCTCCTCCAGGCTTCGGCCGTGTTGCCCCTTCCAGATCATGGCGAACACTCCGCGGCCTCCGCTCCGCTCTTCCCAGATC
>CAXTVG010000230.1:0-1059 GCA_964247505.1 uncultured Acidobacteriaceae bacterium | reverse complement strand
CGGTTTGCTACAGTGGCAGGTTTTTTGGCGGGGTTTGGCGGAATGTGTGAAACGGCTTGCCAGCGCTTGGCTGTGCTGTTTTGGCTTTGGCTATTTCATGGCGGTCTTTAACTGCTCCTCCAGGCTCCGGCCGTGGCGCCCCTTCCAGATTATGGCGAACACTCCGCGGCCTCCGCTTAACTCTTCCCAGATCTTTCCCAGCTTGTTCTTCTCTTCGGAGTCGTCGTTGGTTCGGTAGGCTTCGCCTTTGTACTCGACGACAAAGATGCGCCCGTCCCTGAGCTTGGCTACGAAGTCTGGGTAGAAGCGGTCGGTGCTGGTTTGCAGCCAGAAGGAGCTCTTGACCCGGTGCTCGCCGGCCAGGTTGCGGACCCAAAACTCCACAGCTTCCAGCCGGTCCAGCTCCCGGGCGCACTCAAACTCTTCGCCTGTGTTTTTCATCTCGCCCGGCCCGGGATGGTAGTAGTGCTTCCCAAATCGGTAGCCCGGCGGGCAAAAGCTGGCGGGCTCGTAGTTGGGCGGAAAGGTGAAGGCCCACTCCTCGCTTTCATCGGTGACCACGCGCTGCCCCGGCCCGAACAGTAGGTCGTTGTAGCCCTTCGTCGAGGCCCGCTCCCGCGCTTTTTGCAGTTGGTCGCGCAGTTTGCGCAGCAGCACAAACCGCCCCCGGTCCAGGACCTCCATCGTGAAGCCCGGTTTGTGAAGCGTCGCCTCCACGGCCTGGAGCAGCCAGGCTCGCTTTTCGCTCTGGGTTACCGATGTGTCGCGCAGACGTGGATCGAGCCAGCTGACCAGGCGTACCTCGTCGAGTTCGCTTGGGAGCAGGTCCAGCTGGGCGCTCGATTCGAGCAGGGGCGCGAGTTGGAACAGCTCGCCTTCGAGGTCGAGGGTGTAGCGGCGCGTCATCTCATCGAACTCAAACCGGCTCAGGTCTGCCGGGTAGTCGATCAGCCGCCAATCCAGGTATGCAGTGAGGGCTTCCGCGTCGAATAGTTCGCGCTGGCCGTTTACATCCGTGACCAGCGTCGGTACGCGGAAGGGTTCGCCGCGGTCGGCGGG
>CAXTVG010000229.1:1119-4233 GCA_964247505.1 uncultured Acidobacteriaceae bacterium | reverse complement strand
CGGTTTCCAACTGTCAGCGTCTCTGTAGGCACAGGGGCGCTGACGACATGATTTTAGCACCGCTCAGAACCAAATGTGTACTGCGTGAGCCGCCACGGCAGACTCTGCCTCTTTCCGGCTGCGTCCGGATTCCGCCGGCTTCGGCCGGCCGAAAGATGAAGCACAAAGCTGCCCAGTTTTCACCGGCAGTTCACAAACCGTCTTTATCCAGCAGGCACTCTAAAACAGAAGCCGGAAGCGCGCTTTCCTGTCGTACAGAGCCGGCCTCCCGGTCGCGGTTCGGTACCATCGTCAAGGCATCCCTGTGCGCCCCTTTTGGAGGTTGTTTGCGCTGTTTCGCCGCGTTCCCTTGCATCCTCGCGTTTGCTCTAGCCACAGCCGCCGCGCAGGAGGCCCCGCCCGCCCCGGTCAGCGCGGGCGAGCCCAGCCTGATGAAACAGCTGGCGCGCGAAGGCAAGCACAACCTAGAAAACGAGCGCTGGAACGCCTACGGCCAGTTCACCTACATCTACGGCGCCCAGCGCGCCTTTAGCGCCCCTTACACCAACCTTAACGGCAGCACCAACTCGCTCCTGCCCACTCCCGACCAAAGCTTCACCGGCTCCGCGACCCTGTACCTGGCCGCGCACGCCTGGAAGGGCGGCGAAGCCTACTTCGTCCCGGAGATCATTTCCGAGCGCCCGCTTTCTCAGCTGCGCGGCATCGGCGGCGCCATCCAGGATTTCGAGCTGCAAAAGGGCGGCGACGAGTCCCCCACGCTTTACGTTTCCCGCGTTTACCTCAAGCAAACCGTCGAGCTCGGTGGCCACGCCATCAAGGAGGACTCGGGCCCGCAGCAACTCGGCGAAACCGAGCAGAGCCGCCGCTTCGTCCTGGTCGCCGGTAACTTCAGCATTCTCGATTTCTTCGACCGCAGCGCCTTCGACATCGACCCGCGCCAGGGCCTCTTTAACCTCGCTTTCCTCACCTACACCGCCTACGATTTCGCCTCCAACGCCCGCGGCTACTCCTGGGGCGGCGTGAGCGAGCTTTTCTGGGACAACTGGTCGGCCCGCTACGGCCGCATCACGCCGCCCAAGCAGCCCAACCAGCTCCCCGTCGACTGGCGCCTCGCCAAGTATTACGGAGACCAGATCGAGGTGCAGCACAAGCACCAGCTCGCCGGCCGCGAGGGCCTCGTGCGCGTGCTCGGCTTTCGCAACCGCGAAAACATCGGCCGCTTTTCAGACGCCGTTGCCGCCTTCCGCGCCAACCCGGAGGAAAACGCGACTACCTGCCCCGGCTTCAGTTACGGTTCGCACAACGCCGGCGCGCCCGACCTGTGCTGGGCGCGCAAACCCAACTCCAAGCTCGGCATCGGCGCTTACGGCGAGCAATACCTGGCCGACGACATCGGCGTCTTCGCCCGCGGCATGGACTCTGACGGCAAAACCGAGGTCGACGCCTACACCTCCACCGACCGCTCCCTCGCCTTCGGAGCCCTGGCCAAAGGCATGCACTGGCATCGCCCGCTCGACGTCGCCGGCCTGGCCTACAACGCAGGCTGGATCTCCCACCCCCACGCCGTCTACCTCGGCATGGGCGGCATCGACGGCTTCGTCGGCGACGGCCGCATCACCCCCGGCTCCGAGCGCGCCGTGGACGCTTTCTACAGCGTCAACCTCCTCCAGGCTTTCTGGCTCTCCGGCGATTACCAGCACCTCACCAACCCCGGCTTCAACCGCGACCGCGGCCCGGTCGACATCTTCAGCGTCCGGCTGCACGGGGAGTTTTAGCCGCAAACACTGGAAGTGCAAGCCAACGCGGGCCGTCCCTGTTTCCCAATTGATCGTTCTGTGAAGTGTGCCGGATCACTACCCACAATGCGACTTGGCATTACTTGCGCGATACAGATCGAGGAGAAAGCTAAATCGAGGTAAGGGAGCGGACTACGCCGATGAAATCCCACATCCATCGGCGGTCTGGGTAGAGTGCCATGATCCCACCATCCAGATGCGTCGTCCTGCTCCGAGCGCAGCACCTAAGTGGACCAGTCCACATTGGGTACCTCCCGGACCTATCAGCAGCCTTGACCCGACTGCCTCGATGGCGTTCCAGAGCCTGGTTCTGAGCTGTCTCTTCACACGCACTGGCAATTAGCATGATGGCGGAGGCCTCAGGAGGGATTACATGCACTCAACAGGCAAGCAGGAAGAAATTCGTTGGCCTACCTTCATTCTTGCTACGGCGGGCACGCTTTGGGCTGCACACGCAAGTGCCCTCTTTATGCATGAGTACGCGCATTCCTTTACCGCCTGGATCCTGGGCTGGAAGCCAAATCCATTTGCCCTCAACTACGCTCATCCAACCTTTAAAGTTTTTCTCATGCAGCTTGGCATCAGTCAAAATGTGGACGAAGCTCGCATTTTTGCTGGTGGACACGGTCGGCAAGCCGCACTGATCAGCGCCGCCGGGGCTGTTCTCGGCAATGGTTTTCTTAGTTTTCCAATTAGCCGCTGGCTGTACAGAACGGCGCAAAAGCACGCTGCCTGGGGTTTGGGAATGCTCGCGTATTGGTTGACCGTGGCTAGTATCGGAAACTTCATCGACTATGTGCCAGTCCGCACCTTCATCACAGGGAGTGATCTCGATCAGGACATGTTTGCCGTGGAGCGTGGCTTTGGGTGGTCCCCATGGACTCTTTTCATCGTGTTCGGTGTTCCAACAGCCCTGGTGATGGGGTATTTCTTCCTGCGAATCGAGCCCGCTACGTTGCGCTGGTTGTCTCCTTGCTCACGGGCGCGGCGCGTCTTCGTTGCAATTCTAACTGCCTGCTTTCTGTTCGATTTTTACGGCGCTGCGGGCTGGGCTGATGCTGGCTTGGTGGCCCATCAAATGTCGGTGATTTCTGTGTGTCTCGCTGCCCCACTGGCCGCTGCTCTCACCGCCGTTCTGTCGACAACAGATCCCAAGGCGTAGCAATACTAATGGTGTTTGTGCGGATCGGGTCTTGAGAAACGTGGTTCTCGGAAGCGACTGGGCTGACCTGTCACACACGCCCCCTCTCCGAATGCCCCTGGAAACCGCTGTACGATAATCCAGGCAGCCGCCAGCCATGAAAACTATCCAAGGCCC
>CAXTVG010000229.1:0-1109 GCA_964247505.1 uncultured Acidobacteriaceae bacterium | reverse complement strand
GGTTAAGGTGGTCGAGCAGTTAGCGCAATGCCCATCACAGCAGAGAACCGGCCACACTGGGACTAGTACTGGCAAACGCTCTTGTAGGAAGTGAGCGGCCAAATCTGTCGTAGACGCCCACACCAGGATTCGTGGAAACCGCCGTACCATGATCGAGTCAGCCCCCGCCCATGAAAACCATTCAAGGCCCCGCACTCTTCCTCGCCCAGTTCCTCTCTGAACAGCCTCCGTTCCACTCGCTCGACGCAATCGCCGCCTGGACCGCCGGGCTCGGCTTCCGGGCCGTGCAGCTGCCCACCACCGACCCGCGCCTGTTCGACCTTCAGCTCCTGGCCGAAAGCCAAACCTACGCCGACGACCTCCGCGCGGCATTCGATAAGCACGGCCTGCAAATCTCGGAGCTTTCCACCCACCTCCAGGGCCAACTCCTCGCCGTCCACCCGGCCTACAACGCCCTGTTCGACGGCTTCGCCCCCGAGCCGGTCCGCGGCAACGAGCCCGCCCGACGCGCCTGGGCCGCCGAACAGCTCCGTCTCGCTGCCCAGGCGTCCCGCAATCTCGGACTGCAAGCCCACGCAACTTTCTCCGGCGCACTCGCCTGGCCCTACTTTTACCCCTGGCCCCAGCGCCCCGCCGGGCTCATCGAGGAAGCCTTCTCGGAGCTGGCCCAGCGCTGGCTTCCCATCCTCGACTCTTTTGACGAAGCCGGCGTCGACCTGTGCTTCGAGCTCCACCCCGGCGAAGACCTCCACGACGGCGCAACTTTCGACCGCTTCCTCGAAGCCACCCATCACCACCCCCGCGCCAAAATCCGATACGACCCCAGCCACATGGTCCTCCAGTCGATGGACTACCTTGCCTTCCTCGACCTCTACCACCCCTACGTCCGCGCTTTCCACGTCAAAGACGCCGAACTCCGCCCCAGCGGACGCTCCGGCGTGTACGGCGGCTACCAGCCCTGGGTCGACCGCCCCGGCCGGTTCCGTACCGCTGGCATGGGCCAAATCGACTTCGGCGCGATCTTCGCGAAGCTCGCCCAGTACAACTATCCCGGCTGGGCCGTGCTCGAGTGGGAAGACCCGCTCCAGTCCGCCGAAGACGGCGCACGC
>CAXTVG010000228.1:0-4236 GCA_964247505.1 uncultured Acidobacteriaceae bacterium | reverse complement strand
ATACAACCTAGACCCAAGGAGCGAAAGACCGATGTTTCAGTTTAGAAAACCTCGCGAATCTGCCGGCGCGACCCCACCCGCGCCAGAGCGCCCCCTCCGGTATTATGAGAAGGATGGAGCCCTCAGGGCCAACGCGAACAAAGCGTGGCTGCTGGCGTTTCTGATGATTCCCCTTGCTCTAGTGTCTCTGGGCTTTGCCATTAAAGTCCGCCTACAGCCTCCAACAGTGATCCGCATCCAGCCGAATGGCGAGTCCGCGGTCCTTGGCGCGACAACCGCTTCGGGCAAGCCATCGGCAGCAGTTGCCGGGACCGACGACTTTCTGAATCAGTCGTTCGCGCGCCGATTCCTAGCGAGCTATCTCAACTACACGCCCAGCAATGTGGACGAGCGATGGGCGGCGAGCATGAACATGATGACGCGCCAGCTTCGCTCCGCGTCGCTCAAAGCTATTCAGGATGGCGATCTGCGCACCAAGATTGATGATGACCAAATCTCATCTGTGTTCCATCTGCGCATGATCAACGCTGTCGACGGTGAACCCTTGTCCTACCAGGTGTACGGTGTCAAGGACGTGCACCGCATGAAAAAAGGCTCGGAGACCACGGACCACTACGTGGACGAGTACGTGATTCGGCTTGCCGCGGACCGCCGGACCGTTGAGGATCCGGATGGGCTTTGGATCGCGGAATATAGTGAGCGCCCCATCGACGGTGAGCGAAAGAACCTAGTTCTATCGGCGCCCGATCAGGACCCACTCGACTAACCCGCGGCCTACTATGAAGAGGAATAGAAATGAGCCTTGCTACCCTGCCAATTGAGATCCAAGCCGAACCAGACACGCCGACCACGGCCCCCACGAAAAGTGCAACCAGAGCGAAACCAGGGCCAAAACCGGGTCTAACTGCAATCCCCAAACCGAAACGCAGCGCCGGGGAACAGAGCCGTTTTTTTTTAGCCCATGCGCCCTTTACGTCCGAGACACCCGAATTAGGCGAGGAGATCGGATCGGAAGCCGAAGCCCTAGTCCGAGCCTTCCGTTCCGAGCACGGAGTGTTCTACAGAGTCGAAGTGTACCGCGCGGAAATTGAAATGCAGGGGGAGAACCCAGTCATTGTGAAAAAAGCTGCGGCGAAGTAGGCGCGCGGCAGAAGATCAGCCGAGTTCAAAAAAGCAACACACCGCATACACTACGGTCCCTGTCTGCTTCTATGAGCCTTAATGCAATGGCATTGAGGGTTTCCGCTGATCCGGTTTCGTTCCTCGAAATCTGGTGAGTCACGAATAACCCCTTACCCGGGCGCCAGACGAGAGAACAAGCGAAAGCCGGAATCGGCATTCCGCTCCTCATACTCGTTTCCGCGCCAGAAGACGAGAGAGACAATCATGACGACGACACAGGCAAACTCGATAGACGCATCGAAGTTCATTCTTGAACTGCAGATCGATGTCGAGGGCAAAGTACAACGTACCGTCAGCAAAACGGAGAAAGACAGCACGTTTGAAGGTTCGCTTCTTTCTCGCATCTACCCCGGCATCCGTGTGGCACGCGTTGGCGTACCGGACGAGTTAACCTCCTACGAACAGGCCGTGGTTGAAAATACCATGGCGACACTGAAGTACGAAGGCGTAGAGTATCGCCTGATTGGAGCGAGCGGTGCTGCGAAGGAAGGGCGCTTTTACTTCGTCGATGCCGCACATTCGGATGCCATTGCCAAGCGTTTTCAGCACTGGCCCGAGGCTGCGATCGTATACTTCTCGATCCTCATGACAGACTGCAAAGTTTTCCTTGAGGAACCGTTCGCTCGCATTCTCGTGGTTCAGGACCATGTCCTTGGCACCAACGATTGCCGCGGGTGGATTCGGGAATCGCTCTACAAGAAACTCAATCTTGCGCCGGATCGTTTCGTCCAGTTTCGTCTGGCATTCGATGCGCGTGAACCAAAGCAGGCAAAGGGCGCTTTCAAAACCATGAGCGATCGTGTAGCCGACAGGCTCGGGGTCGATATCGTGATTCCGGAAAGCTCTATCAAGCCAGGTCTCAAGGCGGACAGAAAGTTCATCCCTGGGATCGGTGTCACGGGCGTACTGTTTCACGGTCCAATCGTTCTCGGCACCAAGTCGGTTTCCAGGGTGTCAGAAATGGGATCGAGCTACACGCTGCTCGAACACGCTTCGAAAGAATCGCTCGAATCCGAGATTCTGCCTGCTGCCATAGAGCAGATTTCCCGGCTTAAAAGCGCATGGACACAAGGAGATTACGAAGGCTTGTTCGAATTTATGGGCAAGCGTTTCATCGAGGGAAGCGACAATGCTGATCCAGCATTGCTCGACACAGAACTCGATGACGACCTCCAACCGACCGCAGATCAGCCCGCTCATACCACTGAGTGGGATCCGGTCGAGGCAATACTGCTGTCGGATCGTAGCGGAATGGCTATCCATATTCCGTATGTTTCCAACTTTATGAACCGCCGGCTTGCACGTCGTGCCTATCGCATTCTCACGAGCGGTGGGTTCAACCTGCCATCCTTCGCCCTGGTAGACGACGGTATCCTGATTGAAGACCGAGGCAAGATTCTCTCGGCCTCGGACTGGATCCCCGAAGACACGGCGATCACCTCTCTTACCTGCGAGAAGAGCCTTACTGTCCGGTTTCCCATCCGGATGAAAGAGGATCTGCTCCCGGTACGCCATCTTTCGAACGAGGAACTCATCGCCGCGCTGCCCAAGGCGCTCGGTGTTTCTTCGCTCCACGAATCCGTTCTCACCTACATTCTCGATCGCCAGCTTCGTTTAGAGGGTGCTTACAGCCTCCATTCAAAGACAGCGGCAAAGAATGGCGGCGACTTCGACTTCGACACCATTTGCGCCATGCCATCCGACCGCTTCCCAAAATTTGTGGAGAGCCGGATCAACCACGTTCCGCAGCCTCCCCGCCTTAAGAATAAACAGAGGCTCCGCTCGGCTTGGTGGAACCTGCAAGTCGTAGCCATGAAGGCTCGGGGTAATAAGGTCGGTGCCATTACCGATCTACAGACCTCTTGCCTGGCAGCCGGACGAGCTGACCTAGCCTACGAGCTTGTCGATCAGCTGCAAAATGCTCTCGACTCGCTGAAGTTCAATATCACGGTTGACGACGACGTTATCAGCCGAATTCGCAAAGAAGTACCATCCGCACCGTGGCTGAAATTCAAAAACGAGCGCATGGTGTCTGACCTTCCCAACAAGCTGGAGGTGGCTGCGACGGATATCGTCGGTCATTTCTATAACCTGCTGCGTCCTGCTCTTGGAGACCTGCTTGCTGAGAAGCGCCCGATACAGGATTTCCGTGGGCTCTTCAAGGGTGAGACGTTCTCTCGGGAAATGTTTGAGGAATGCACCTTGCTCAACCTGTTTTATGGCTCGAAGGCCGCTGTCGTGATGAAGCGGAACGAGAGCAAGAAAACAGAGTTTCACAAAGCTCAAGATGCTTGGCTTGCCGTTCGTACAAGCGAGGATCGTGAGCTAAAGAAACAAATCGTGTCTACGCGCAACCACGCGCGGACTGCCCTTACTGCGGATGACGACCGATTCAAAAAAGAGCTGTCTTTTTTGAATCGTCTGCTGCAGCGCTGGGCGACTGGGAAACAGGAAAACCGCTCTGCGTGGGCCCATGCGATGGCTTCGGTCGTCACAAATGGCGCAGGCTCCGGCGGTGTTCTGTTCAACACCTTTCCTCAAGAGTTTTGCGATTTGCTTGCAGCTCAAACTGGAGGTAAAAAGGTCCGCATTCGTATGCCAAAGCTTCCCCAGGGTCATATCGCACTGGAAGGAAGAAAGCTCATCAGTGTGATGCCGTACGTTAACGCTGATGGGTCCCATGGCACCCACGAGTCGGTGATGGGAGAGATCTCTGCAAACCTGGAGCTCGATCGCATTCATAGCGTTCTCGTTCATTAACATGCGGGTTCCGGGGAAGAAGTGTGCAGTACGCACACTCCTCTCCTCGAGCCGCATCCCAGACGCCGTTCGCGGCAGGAGTTGAGCAATGAAGCAGATCGCAGCAGCGAGTCTAGCCTTTGCCGCGTTGACGGCAGGCGCGCAAACCACTAGCTACAACCAGGTTCAGCACGTTCATACCGCATTGAACCATCTCACCGTTGTCGAGTTGGGAGAACCGGTTACCACTCTGGCCGTGGCCGACCCGGACGCGTTTTCGGTCGAGAATCATGGCGATAAAGTCTTTTTGAAGCC
>CAXTVG010000227.1:0-4261 GCA_964247505.1 uncultured Acidobacteriaceae bacterium | reverse complement strand
GGCTACGCGCGCTACAACATCGACGACGGCTCGTCTACCAGCGCGCTGAATGCAGTAGGGCAGGCCGGCACCATCGACTCGCGAGTGCAGAACTTCGCGCTCGAGGAGACCCACATCTTCAACGCGGCCCTGCTGAACGAGGCTGAGTTGGGCTTCAACCGCAACACGTACGTGCAGCTCCAGAACACGGGCATTCCGCTCAATATCACGGTAAGCGGCTTTACCGGGCTGTCGGAGAACTACAACAAGGTGCAGGTGGGCGAGAGCTTTTCCTTCAACGACACGGTGACCGCGACCCGGGGCCGACACACGGTCAAGGCCGGAGTGGACCTGCGTTTCCCCCGGTACAACGAGGCCAACTCGCTCGACAGCACCGCGTCGTACACAAGCGAAACGGCGTTCGCGAACAACCAGCTGAACACCTTCCAGCTGACCGCGCCCTTGCCCGACAAAGGCTTGCTGAAGGAGCAGCTGGCCGCCTACGCGCAGGACGAGTGGAAAGCCAACCGCGCGCTAACCTTGAACTACGGGCTGCGCTATACCTACTTTTCTCCCTTTCACGAAAAGCACGACAACGAAATCCCGTTCGACATCGCGAGCTGCGGAGGCTACTGCCGGCCCGGTTCGGAGTTCTACTTTCCGAATTACCTGGACTTCGATCCTCGCGTTTCCGTCGCGTACTCGCCCGATTCACTCAACGGCAAGACTGTGTTTCGCGCCGGCTTCGGCATCTATCACGGCGAGGATCAGCTCGGCGACGAAGACGGCCCGGTGGTAAACAACGAGCCCTCTACCCTCCTCACCTCCAGCAAAAGCACCACCTACGCGTATCCGGTAAACCCGGCACTGACGCCCTTGACAGGCCTCGCGCTGACGCCGCGCGCTCTGGCGCGCCATCACCCAGACGCGTATACCGAGCAGTGGACCGCCTCCATCCAGCACGCGCTGCCCGGGGATACGGTCGCGACCTTGACCTATCTCGGCATCAAGGGAACGCACCTGTTCCGCCGCAGCTACACCAACCTCATCGACCCAATCACGGGCGCCCGCCCGCTGCCTCAGTACCCCAGCGAAATTGACACCAAGTACAACGAGGGCAACTCCATCTTCCACGGGCTGCAGATCGGCCTGAACCGCCGTTTCCACAACGGCCTCTTCATCGCGGGCAATTACATGTACTCGCATGCCCTGAACGACGGCTCAGTGGGCGCCGGGGAATCCACGGCTGCGGAGGATGTGAGTAACTCCGCCGGCAGCTACGGCAACAGCACCTATGACACGCGCCACAGCGGCAATATGAGCCTCGTCTATGATCTCCCGTTTGGGCGGGGACGCCGGTTGATGAATCAAAACACGGTCGCGGATGTTTTCGCGGGCGGCTGGTCGGTAAACACCTTGCTGACCGCGCGCGCCGGGCAGCCGGTGAATATCCTGCTGAACCGGAGCGCGACCGCGCTGCCGGACGGCAACAACGTAAACCAGCGCCCGAACCGTGTTCCCGGCGTCCCGCTCTACCTGCCCGGACGCGGAGTGCGCCGCTGGCTGAACCCCGCCGCCTTCTCCGTGCCCGCGCCGGGGACGTGGGGCAATCTCGCGCCCAACGCGGTCACCGGTCCGCCGATCTGGCAAGACGACTCAACGATCGAGAAGACGTTCCACGTGACGGAGCGCAACGACGTGATCTTTCGCGCCGAAGCCTTCAACATCTTCAACCGCGCGCAGTATGGGCAGCCGGGCAGCAGCCTGAACGTAGCGACCTGCACGGCGGCGGCGACCTGCCCACCCGGAACGCCGGTCGGCGCGCAATACATCTCGGCCCCGGCGAGCTTCGGCAACATCACCTCCACCGTGAACCCGGCCGGGCTGGTAGGTCTGGGCACGCCGCGCGAGCTCGAGTTCGCGCTTCGCATTACTTATTAACCAGCGATACACTCGGAAGGAAACAAATGACGCCGCTACTCGTACCTATTGCCGCAATGGCGCTCTTCGCTACCACGGGCCTCGCGCAGGATCAGGTGGTTTCTTCAGGACCGCCACCCGTAACGCTGTTGAGGACCACGTACCTGCCGGACATCGTCGGCGACTTCGATCACTTCGCGGTTGACAGCAAGCGCGGACACCTGTTCGTGTCCGCGGAAGTGCACCACTCCGTCGAGATGTTTGACCTTCGGACAGGCGCCCACCTGCAAAGCATCGGCGGCCTGACGACGCCGCACTCGCTGGCCTATGACGCGGCCAAAGACGAGCTGCTGGTCGCCGATGGGGGCGACTCCGCGCTGGTCATCCTGGCCGGAAGCGATCTCCATCGCACTGATCGTATCCCGCTAATCAGCGGCGCCGCCACGGGCAAGGGTGACTCGCCGGACGCCGCTTATTTCGACCCGAAAACGCGGCTCTACTACATCGGCAACGGCGGCGCTTCCGCCAACCTGCCCGACTCGACGATCTCGATCTTCTCGCCCGAGCAGGGCAAGATCGTCGGCGAGATCAAGGTTCCGGGGAACAACCTGGAAAGCATGGTCGTCGATGACGGCCGCGGCCGCTTGTATGTGAACGTGCGCGACCAGAAGCACATCGCGGTGATCGACCTGAAAACAAAGCAGATCGTCGCCACCTGGACCGCGCCCGACATGAACCGCAACACCTCGCTCACGCTCGACCCCGCGGCGGGCCGGCTGTTTGTCGCCGGGCGCAACCCCGGGCTGCTGTATGTTTTCGACGTCAACTCTGGGCAGGTCGTCAGCAAGATGCCGTGCGTAAACGTGAACGACGACATGACCTGGGATCCTGCCATGAAGAGGCTTTATATCTCCGGGTCCGAGGGCCTCAGCGTCTTTCACCAGGATTCGCCGGATAAGTACACGCTGCTGATGGACCTGCCCACCAATGGGGGTAAGACCTCCACTTATGTGCGCGGCGTAGGTCAGTTCTTTGTGATCCACCCGAAGACGGACATCGACATCGCGGGATTGCTGGTGTATCGCGTGAACGCGCCAACAGGAGCGGGCCAGTGAGGGCGGCTTTTCTTGTTATCTTTCTCGCGCTGCCGGGCTTCGCGCAGGCTCCGGCCAGGGTCGAGGTCCATGCGCCCTTTGCCGAGCAGCTGATCCAAAAAGAAAAAGCGGTGCACCCGGAGATCCAGAAGCTCGGCCTGCACGCCGTGCCGCCCGGGCAGACGAAAAACGTCATCATCGCCAACAACCTTCCCGGCAAGGTCGGCAAGGTATCCTCACCGAGCGACATGCAGCTGGTAGCGCCGGGCAAGCCGGTGGCGGTCCGCAAGGAGGAGGGCAGCTTCTTCGACACCTTTGTGCCGCTGCACGATCGCGATGGGAAGATCATAGGATTTCTCGTCATGGAGGTTCCTTTCGTAACCGCGAACACCGAGCAGGGAGCGATTGCAGAAGGGGTCCGCATTCGCAATGAGGTCGAGCGGCAGGCGCCGACGCTGGAAACCCTGTTTGGACCGGCCGCGCACGAATAAGGGCCTGACCCGGCGCGGCCTGATTCGCGGCGCCGGGTCTCTGGCCCTGGCTTCCGGTTTTCGTATCGCGTCGGAAGCTGCGCGCGCTCCCGCGAACCCGAGCCCCGCGGTCATGGACGTGCTTGCCGCGTATATGGCCGCAGCAGCTGGCCGTTCCCTGCCCGGCGAGGTCGCGGAAAAGGCGAAAGAACACATCCTCGACACCTTCGCCGCGATGATCTCCGGCAGCGCGCTGCCGCCCGGGCAGATCGCGCTGAAGTTCGCGGCGCTCCACTCCGGCGGTGCTTCTCCCTGCACGGTCGCGGGCTCTGACGTGCTCGCCGGGCCGCTTCCGGCAGCGCTCGCCAACGGCATGCTCGCCCACGCGGATGAGACCGACGACTCGCACGCCCCGTCGCACTCGCACCCGGGCTGTGCGGTCATCCCCGCTGCGCTGGCGGCCGCGGAGCAGTCCGGCCTCAGCGGAGAGCGCTTCCTTCGCGCGGTCACGCTGGGCTACGACATCGGCACGCGCGTGCTCATGGCGCTCGGCGGACTCGAGTTCCAGGTGCGGACGCACCACGACGCGCACAGCGTGGCGAACACCTTCGCCGCCGCCGGTGCCGCCGGCTCCGCTGCCCGGCTCGACGCGCGGCAGATGCCTTGGCTGCTCGACTACGCGGCGCAGCAGGCCGCGGGGATTGCGGCCTGGCAGCGCGACACCCGGCATATCGAGAAAGCCTTCGTGTTCGGCGGAGCACCCGCGCGCAACGGGGTCACGGCGGCCTCGCTCATCGC
>CAXTVG010000226.1:2595-4292 GCA_964247505.1 uncultured Acidobacteriaceae bacterium | reverse complement strand
AACAGGGTGCGCTGGAAGCGTTTCGACATAAGTGGGCAGGGCCTGCGCTCGATATTACTCCTTCGGAAAGACAAACCCGAAAACCGCCTGCGCGGCTGGCGGTCACTTCGTGACGGGTTTTTGTTTGGGTTAGGAGGCGCATCTTAACGAGGGAGTAAACAGCAATTTCTCTCAGGAGCCAGCAGATGAAAGCAGTGGTGTATCACGGAGTGGGCGATGTGCGGCTGGACAATGTCGCGATGCCGAAGCTGAAAACCCCCGATGACGCGATCGTGCGGATCACCGCCGCCGCGATCTGCGGGACGGACCTGCACTTTATCCGCGGAACGGTGCCGGGCATGAAGCCGGGGACGGTGCTGGGCCATGAGGGCCTGGGCGTGGTGGAGGAGGTCGGCAAAAATGTCCGGAACTTCCGGCGGGGCGACCGGGTGATTATCCCTTCGTCCGTGGGCTGCGGGACGTGCAACTACTGCCGCGCGGGGTATTTCTCGCAGTGCAACAACGCGAACCCGGCGGGGCCGCTGGGCGGGACGGTGTTTTTCGGGGGCCCGGAGACGAATGGCGGCTTGGACGGCTTGCAGGCTGAGTATGCGCGGATTCCCTACGCGGCGATCACGCTGATGAAGCTGCCGGAAGAAATCGACGACGACAACGCGATCCTGATGAGCGACATCCTGCCGACTTCGTGGATGGCGGCGGTGATGGCGGAGATCAAACCGTCGAACTCGGTGGCGATCTTCGGGTGCGGGCCGGTGGGGCAGCTGGCGATCGCGTGCGCGCAGTTTCTGGGCGCGGGGCGGGTGTTTGCGATCGACTCGGTTCCGTCGCGGCTGGAGCTGGCGCGGGAGCATGGGGCGGAGACAATCAACTTCAATGAGGAAGACCCGGTCAAGACGCTACGCGAGCTCACCGGCGGCTCGGGGCCGGACCGGGTGATCGACGCTGTCGGGATCGACTCGGCGGCGGCGACGAGCGGGCCCGCGAAACCGGGGCGGTCGGAGAGCAAGCAGTTCGAGCAGGAGCTTTCGCTGATCGTGCCCAAGGGGAGCAAGAAGTACGCGACCGGCGGGGCGCCTTCGCAAACGCTGCAGTGGTGCGTGGAGTCAGTGGCCAAGGGCGGGACGGTTTCGGTAATTGGGGTGTACCCGCTGACGATGAAGGCGTTTCCCATCGGCGCGATGATGAACAAAAACCTGACGGTGCGCGGGGGCAACTGCGACCATCGGCGATACCTGCCGAAGCTGATCGACGTGGTGCGGTCGGGGCAGATCAAGCCGGCGGAGTGGATCACGCAGACCGAACCGATCCAGTCGGCTATCGATGCGTACCAGCGATTTGCGTCGCACCAACCGGGGTGGGTGAAGGTCAAGCTGGAGCCGGGAAAGCTGGCGCGGGTGGCTTGAGGGTTGGTTTTCAGCTACCCAGATTCGCTTGCTAAGAAAGCGGTCGTGAGCTTTCGCTCACGAGGACCCACGTCTCAAAATCGAGACGTGGGGCACCCGGATTTGGAGCGTTCGAATTAACTTAGAGCACGGGCGAAAGTACCTTAGAGAACGGCGGGTTCGCGCAGGCCGTCGCGGGCGAACATGGAGCGCATGCCGCGGAGGGCTTGGCGGGTGCGCTCTTCGTTTTCGATGAGCGAGCAGCGAACGTGGCCGTCGCCGTACTCGCCGAAGCCGATGCCGGGGGAGACCGCG
>CAXTVG010000226.1:735-2585 GCA_964247505.1 uncultured Acidobacteriaceae bacterium | reverse complement strand
GACTCACGTCTCAAAATCGAGACGTGGGGCACCCGTGTCGTGGGCTGGATCAGGAATCGGAAAGATTGGTGCGGCCGGAGCGATACTGCGCCGAACGCCGATTAGCTTTTTGGCGGCAGGTCCTCAAGGATGCGCTCGGCCAGTGTGCCTACCGAGGTGACCTGGCTCATCTCCGATAGCTCCACATCATGCACTGGCTCAGACACTTCAAGTTTCACGCACAAAGCGCGCAGCAGCTGTAGCGCTTTGGTTACTTCTTTTTCGGTCAGCAGGTCGATCTGGAGATTGAGCTGGTCCAGATGGTCGGCGCGGCGCTGCATCGTGTTTTGCTTGAACAAAACAAACACGGTGAGCAGCACCGCCTCGCAGGATACGCAGGCCGACAGCAGCGAAAACGGAAAGGGATCGAAGGGCCGGACGCCCGGGATCGAGCGCGTGTTGATCAGGAACCAGAGCGCGAACCAGGCGAAGTGGAGCAGGATAGAGAGCTTGCTGCCCGCAAAGGTGCCGATGGCGCTCGCGACGCGTTCGACACCGGTGGTCTCCTCTTCGTGCTGCTGCTCCATCTCCGCAATGGAGCGAATGTTGCGTTCGACAGGCCCGCTGACGTGGGGTTTATTCTCCTCGGCCATGCTCGCATGATAAGCCGGGCCGCGCGCAGAAGTCACAGCCGCCGGGGAAGCGGTCACAATAGAGGGATATGTCCGACAAGGAGTCACCTGCTCAAAGCACCGCCGCGTTCCGCTCCCGCGATTTCCGGCTGTACCAGGCGGCGCGCTGCGCGGTGGTCATCGGGGCCGAGGGGCAGGCGCTGGCGGTCTCGTGGCAGGTGTATCAAATCACGCATCGCGCCATCGACCTCGGCTATACCGGCCTCGCGCTGTTTCTCCCGGGACTGCTTTTCCTGCTGCCCGCCGGGCAGGTGGCCGACCGCTTTGACCGGCGGCTCGTCGTGCTGGTTTGCTATGCGCTGCAGGCGGTCTGCACTCTGGCGCTGCTTGCGTTTGCCTGGGCGGGGATCGATCGGGTGCTGCCGATTTACTGTGTGCTGTTCCTCGTCGGCACGGGACGGGCATTCAGCGGGCCCGCGTCCTCGGCCCTGATTCCGCACCTGGTGCCCAAGGAGCACTTCGTCAACGCCGTGACCTGGGGCGCGACGATCTTTCAGATCGCGACCATCACCGGCCCCACTATCGGCGGCCTGCTTTATACCTTGCGAGGCGCGCCCGCGCACCTGATTGGCGGCGGGCTGGTTTACGTGTTTACGCTGCTCACGCTGGGGTGGTATCTCGCGCTGGTCGGCATGCTGCGGGTCCGGGTCGGGCGCATGGAGCCGAAAGCCGTTTCGCGCGACGTGCTGCTGGCCGGGGTGCGCTATGTGCTGCGGACGCAGGTGCTGCTGGGGTCCATTTCGCTCGACCTGTTCGCGGTCCTGCTGGGCGGTTCGGTGGCGCTCTTGCCGATTTTTGCGGCAAACATCCTGCACACCGGCCCGCGCGGGCTGGGTCTGCTGCGAGCGGCTCCGGGCGTAGGGGCGCTGGCGGTATCGCTGCTGCTCACTTTTCGGCCCATGCGGCGCGGTGCCGGAGTAAGAATGCTCGCGTGCGTGGGGCTGTTCGGGGCGGCTACGGTGGTGTTTGGGCTTTCGCGATCGCTGTGGGTGTCGCTCGCGGCGCTGCTGGTCACGGGCGCGGCCGATATGGTTTCGGTCGTGATCCGCTCGTCGATCCTGCAGCTGGCCACCCCGCCCGAAATGCGGGGGCGGGTGTCGGCGGTCAATTCGCTGTTCCTGGGTGCTTCCAACGAGCTGGGCGAGTGTTATCTGAAACTCGGCAATCTTCCTGCTGCCG
>CAXTVG010000226.1:0-725 GCA_964247505.1 uncultured Acidobacteriaceae bacterium | reverse complement strand
TCCTTCGAGCGGGGCGAGGTGGATCGCGGGCTTACGGCGCAGGGGCTGGCCGCGGTGCGCGCGGTGGTGCGGGGCGGGGTGGGCGCGCTCGCGGTCACGGGCGCGTGGGCGGTGTGGTTTCCGCGGCTGCGGCAGGTGGGGGCGCTTACGGCGGAGTCGCTGCTGCCGAAGTCGGTGGAGGAGAACGCGGTGGACGTGCAAACGCTCTGAAAGGAGCAAAACCGCCTGCGCGGCTGGCGGCCACTTCGTGGCGGGTCTTTGTGGGCCTCCCGATGGTCGGCTCGAAGAAAAACTCAGTCTGGGATGAAGTTGGCGTCCATGATTGCGGCTGGCGGCCACTTCGTGGCGGGTCTTTGTGGGCCTCCCGATGGTCGGCGTCGCGCTCAGTCTGGGATAAAGTTGGCGTCCATGATTGCCCCGTCGCGCATGTGCATGGTCGAGTCCGCGAAGGCCGCGGCTTCCGGGTTGTGGGTGATCATCAGCACCGTTTGTCCAAAGGTCTTGTTGGAGTGGCGCAGCATGTCCAGCACCGCTTCAGAGTTCTGCGTGTCGAGGTTCCCCGTGGGCTCGTCGGCCAGGATGATGGCGGGCTTGGTGACCAGCGCGCGCAAAATCGCAACCCGCTGCTGCTCGCCGCCTGACAGCTCCGAGGGCCGGTGGTCGAGCCGCCCGGCGATGCCCAGCATTTCGGCCAGCTCGCCGAGCCGCGTACGGTCGAGCGGCTC
>CAXTVG010000225.1:0-4372 GCA_964247505.1 uncultured Acidobacteriaceae bacterium | reverse complement strand
GGCCCATCACAAACAGCCCTTCCAGCTTGCCGTCCTGCATGTCGAGCCAGTAGCCCAGCTCCGAGTGATCCCCAGTAACGCGCGGCAGGAAGTTGAAGCCCCAGTCATTTTCCTTCGTCGCTGCGTCGCCGTACCAGGCCTTCAGAAGCGAGATGAAGTAAGCGTCAAACCGCGCCCAAACGCCGCCCGCAGCCGTGTGCTTCTTCAGAAACGCATCGAGCGAGGTCGAGTCGTCCTCAAAAAACGGCATCGGCAGATATCCGGGCAGCGAATCGTACAGGGTCGGAATGTCGGTCGAGCCCTGGATTGACGCGTGCCCGCGCAGGGCCAGAATCCCGCCGCCGGGCCGGCCCATGTTGCCGAGCAGCAGCTGCAGGATCGCCGCCGAACGGATCATCTGCACGCCGGTCGAGTGATGTGTCCAGCCCACCGCGTAGCAGATGCATGAGGTCTTCTCAGGCCCGGAAGCATCGCACAGCGTTTCCGCGATCTCCAGGAAAACATGCCTCGGCATCCCGCAGGATTGCTCCACCGCTTCCGGGGTGTAGCGGGCGAAATGCCGCCGCAGCACCTGGAAAACGCAGCGCGGGTGCTGGAGCGTGGGGTCCGACTCATAAATACGCTCGTCCCCGGCCTCGCCGCCGCGATCCGCTGCCTGTCCCCCGGATGCGGCGTGGTGGCCCGGATGGTCCTCCCGCTTCGGCGACCCCTCGTACAGCCAGGTTTCCGGGCTGTACTTCTTTTTCTCCTCATCCCAGCCGGAGAATACGCCGCCCAGCTGCTCGGTATCCTGGAAATCCTCGCGCAGGATGGTCGAGGCGTTGGTGTAATGGAGGACGTACTCCTTGAAGTACCGCTCATTTTCAAGCACATAACGGATCAGCGCGCCGATAAACAAAATATCGGTGCCCGCACGTATGGGCGCCCAGATGTCCGAGCTCGCCGAGGTGCGCGTAAACCGCGGGTCGACGTGGATAATCTTCGCACCGCGCTCGCGCGCCTTCATCACCCACTGAAAACCGACTGGGTGCTGCTCGGCCATGGAAGAGCCGATCATCATGATGGCGTCAGAGTCAGCGAGGGACTGCTGTGCCGTGGTGGCGCCGCCGCGCCCGACCGTGGTGCCCAGACCGGGCACCGTAGCGCTGTGTCATATGCGGGCCTGGTTGCTGATGCAAACCATGCCTAAACCTCCCGCGAAAAGTTTCTTGATCAGGTAGTTCTCTTCGTTGTCCAGCGTCGCGCCGCCCAGGTGCGCAACCGTTTTGGTCTGCATCAGGACCTGGCCGTCTTGGGTCTCCTGGAAGCTCTTGTCGCGCGACTCCCACAGACGGTCGGCGATCATTTCCATCGCTTTATCTTGATCGAGCTCTTCCCACTCCGTGCCGTAAGGGCGGCGGTACTTGACCTTGCTGATGCGGCTCGGCGCATGGTGCAGCTGAAAGGTGTTCGCGCCCTTGGGGCACAGGTGCCCGCGCGAGATCGGCGAGGCCGGGTCGCCCTCAACCGAGACCATCGTGCCTTGCTTGTGAAAGATCAGCTGCCCGCAGCCTACGGCGCAATAGGGGCAGATGGACCGGGTCACCGCCGCGTCCTCGGTCTTGGGCTTAAGCGTTTTGGTGCGCTTGCTCCAGGACTCGGGGCCGTTCCCGTCCGAGCGATGCTTGATCTGCTGGTACAGGGGCCAGCTGGTGATGAGCTCTTTCAACATGAAAACTCCGTGGGCTTTGCGGCCCTACTGTGTGCGACGCCCGGGCGGGCATGCGGGTTGCCCTCTTTGGTTGTGCGCAAGCTTTCTGGAGGGTGGTACGCTGGGGTTGTTAGGGGAGCTGGAAGTGGATATCGAGAAGGCAGGCAGCGAGTTAGGCTGATGCAAGCTCTGCTGGCACCCGAGCTGGGCGCGATCAAGGCTACGCTCAGTGCATTCCAGGAAAGCACGAAAGAGAACTTTACGCTTATGCGAGAGAGCATGCGGCAACTGCAGGAAAGTCAGCGGGAGAGTGCGCGCGGGCTGCAGGAGAGCATGCGAGGCCTGCAGGAGAGCCAGCGGGAGAATTTCGCGCTGCTGAACGACACTGTGAGTGCCTCGGAAGCCCGCACAGCGTTAGCTCTGAACTTAATGCGCGATGATGCGAAAGCGCAGGAGCAGCGCACTCTGCGCGCTATTGAGTCTTCAGCGACGGAGCTGAAGCTGCTGATCCGCGCCACCGATGCGGAGCGGCGCAACGCCGATCTCGAGCGCCAGCTCGCTGAGGCGAGAGCGCACCACCCCGCGCCGCAACAGTAGGCGTTTAAGCGCTGTCCCGCAACTCCATCTTTTCCGGATCCCAGTGCACTACCCTGCCCTGGTCATAGCTGAGATTGCTGAGCAGCGCCGCTCCCGCCGCGCGAAATCCGAACACCGCGTCTTCCACCACCGGCTTGCGGCTCCGCACCGACGCAAAAAAGTTCCGAAAGTGGTCGTAGCTGTCGCTGTAGTGCTCAGGCGCCTGGAACCGCTCAATGCCGAGCGTGGTGTCGTTCTGGTGCGTGGCCGGGTATTTCTCGCTGTAGGCGGTTTCAATCCGCTTTTGCATCTCGTTTGTGAATGTCCCGACCGAGAGTCCCGGCCCCGTGGGGCGCGGCACCCGGCTCACAGTCACACTGCCGCCCGCGATTTCCATCGTGCCCTCAGAGCCGGTAAACGTGAGCCCCTCACTCTCCTGCCCGCCGTCGACGAAGTTCACCCGCAGGCTCAGGTTAAAGCCGGGGTAATCGAACAGCGCCAGCAGCACGTCGGGAACATCGCGCCCATCTTTCCAGTACCGAAGGCCCCCGGTGGCCATCGCGCGCGTTGGGCCGTGGGCGCCAGTGATAAAGTGCGTGCCGCTGAACAGGTGGACGAACAAGTCGCCAGCCACACCCGAGCCGTACGCCTTCCACTTGCGCCATTGGAAAAAATGCTCGGCGTTGAACGGGATTTTGGGCGCGGTACCCAGGAAACGGGGCCAGTCGCAGCTTTCCGTGTTGGCGTCGAGGGGGACGGTATAGTCCCACGCGCCGATGGCCGAGTTTCGATCCCAGTGCGCGGACACCGTGTTCAGCTGGCCGATCGCGCCCGAGGCCAGCAGCTCCTTCGCCTTGGCGTACACAACAGAGCTGACCCGCTGGCTGCCGACCTGGATCACCTGCTTGGTGGCGCGGGCGGTCTCGATGATCTCCGGCCCGTCGGGGTAGATGTGGATCATCGGCTTTTCGAGATACACGTCCTTGCCGGCCTTCATCGCATCGACCGCCGCTTGCTTGTGCCAGTGGTCGGGCGTGGCGATGATGACCGCGTCGATGTCCTTGCGCGCGAGAACTTCCCGGTAGTCACGCGTGGTGAAAACGTCGGCGCCCCAGACCTCCTTCGAGTGATCGAGCCTGCCCTGGTAGCAGTCCGCAACGGCCAGCAGCTTGGTTCCGGGCACCTCCAAAGCGACGCCGGTGTCGCCCTGGCCCTGGCTGCCCGCACCGATCAGCGCGATCTGGACGGTGTCATTCTTCGCGATGCGCCGGTCGGGTTCTGACGCGAAAGCGCCGTTGGCAAGTGAGCCTGCTGCCAGAGCGCTCGCGGTCTTCATAAACAGTCTGCGATCCATGGTCTGCTCCAATATCTTTACTGCGGTTTCGGGCCGTCTTCCTGCTTTACGGTCGCGCCCTCGCCGGGGAAGGGCCAGTTTTTGTCGAGTAGCAGCTGGTTCTCGCGGGTCGCCTTCGGTACCTTGTTCACGGTCAGGTTTTCGAAAAACGAGACCCCCGCCTTGCCCGCGGTTGCGACGTCGAGATCGCCATCGCCGTCCAGGTCCTCCGCGATGAACTGCGTCCCCGCCCCGGCCAGGCTATTCACGGCAATGGAGTAACGCGTAAATCGCGCAGTCTTCCGGTCGATCTTGTGGTAATACACAACCAGCGGGTCATACGAGCCCGGATCGTTGCCGGAGTGCCCGCGGTAACGCTTGCCCGTCAGCAGCTCCGGGACGCCATCGCCGTCCAAATCCACGAGCTTTAAAGCATGAATCTGCGAGTAGCTCTCGTCGATGGTGTGCTTGACCCATTTCCGCGCGCCCTGGGTCCCCTGCTGCTCCAGCCAGTACAGGCCGTAGCTGTGGCCGTGGCCGTAGATAATGTCGAGCTTGCCGTCGCCGTTCACGTCATAGCCGAGGATAGGGAACCCGGCATCGCCCAGGTCCCAGTCCCCGTGCCACTCCCACTTGTCCGCGTCCGCGTCGATCTGGCGGAACCACCCGTAAGGGGTCATGATGTCCGCCTTGCCGTCGCCGTCCACGTCGGCGATGCCGGTGCCGTGCCCATCCTGCTCGCGGCCGCCCACGTGATGCACCTTGGGCTGCGG
>CAXTVG010000224.1:0-4373 GCA_964247505.1 uncultured Acidobacteriaceae bacterium | reverse complement strand
GGTGTGGCTTGCGTTCTGCGTTGCGGTGGGTGTCGGGGCGGGGCTGGACGCCGGGCTGGTGGACTCGCAGGCTGGCGTCGCCGATGTCGGCGAGGACGGCGGTGAGCCAGAGGAGGTTGCCGGGGCCGAAGCCCTCGGCGAAGAGACGGAACGTGAGGGGTCCAGGCGTGAGAAATGTGACGCCGATCCAGATGGGCCAGTGCGCGAGGCGGTAGAGCCGCGTATTGCGCTCGCGGATGGGGCGCGCATGGGCGTATTCAATCTTGCCAACGTAGCGGCTGAGAGGCGGCATGCTCGTGAGCATCGCAGGGCTCGGGCGCGGGCGTCAATTGCAAACCAGCTCAGTGCTTGTGCTCGGGCTGGCGCTCGATGGCGATGAACAGGGCTTTGCCGCGGGCTAGGGTATGGCCTTCGGCGTTCTGGACGGTGGCGGAGCAGAAGTGTTTGCGGCCTTCCACGCGGTCTTGGCGGCCGCGCAGGGTGAGCGCGGCGCCGAGCGGGGTGGGGCGAAGGTATTCGGTTTCCATGTGGCGAGTGAGGGCCATGATTTTGTGCCCGTGGGCGCTGGCGTGAATCGCTTTGCTCATGGCTTCATCGAGCATGGCGGCGATCACGCCTCCGTGGACAAAGCCGTGGGGGCCCTGGAAGCGCTTGCCGAGACGCAGGGTGGCGAGGACGGCACCTGCAGGCTCGAGAAAAAAGCGCAGACGCATGCCGATGCGGTTGTGGGCGCCGCAGCCGAAGCAGTTGTGCTGGTCGTCGAACCGGAGCGGTTCCAAATCGGGAAAGGGTGCTTTCATGCGGCTCTTTCGAGCATAGCTGGGCGTGGTCCGCTTGGTATAGTGGAGGTGCGATGCCTGAGGCTCCCCAAAAAACTTTTTACCTGGAAACATTCGGCTGCCAGATGAACGTCCATGACTCCGAAAAGGTCGTGGGGACGCTGGAGCGGCAGGGCTATGCGCAGGTCGAGACGGAGGAAGCGGCGGACCTGATTCTGTACAACACCTGCTCGATCCGGGACAAGGCGGAGCAGAAAGTCTTCAACCGGCTGAACGATTACAAGAAGCTCCACAAGCAAGGCAAGCGGTTCGGGGTGCTTGGGTGCGTGGCGCAGCAGGAGGGCGAGCGGATTTTTGAGCGCGCGCCGTATGTGTCGCTGGTGTCGGGCTCGGCGAGCTACAGGAAGCTGCCGGAGATGCTGGTGCAGCTGGAAGCTGGTGGCACGCGCATTACGGGGCTGGACGACCGCCAGACTGAGGAAACCTTTGAGACGGAGTTTACGGCGCGCGGGAACCGGCACCGGGGGTACATCACGATTGTGGAAGGGTGCGACAAGTTTTGCGCCTATTGCGTGGTGCCGTATACGCGAGGCAAGGAGCGCTCGCGGACCTCGACCAGCGTGCTGGCTGAGGCGCGGCAGATGGCGGACGCGGGATTCACGGAGATTCAGCTTCTGGGGCAGAACGTGAATTCGTACCGGGACCCGGAAGGAAAGCGGACGTTCGCGGAGCTGCTGGCGGCTGTGGGGGAGGTCGCGGGGATACGGCGAGTACGGTTTACCACCTCGCATCCTCGGGACTTTACGCGGGAGATTGTGGACGCGATCGATGCGGTGCCCGCGCTTTGCGACCACGTGCACCTGCCGGTGCAATCGGGGTCGTCGCGGGTGCTGGGGTTGATGGCGCGGGAGTATACGCGGGAGTGGTATCTCGAGCGCATTGCATGGATGAAAGCGGCGCGGCGGGAGATCAGTTTATCGACTGACATCATTGTGGGGTTTCCGGGCGAGACGGCGGCGGACTTCGAGGACACGATCACGATGCTGGCGGAGGTCGAGTATGACGCGGTGTTTGCGTTTAAGTACTCGCCGCGGCCGAATACGCCGGCCTTGACGATGGCGGACTCGATTTCCGAGGAAGAAAAGTCGACGCGGCTGCAGGTACTGCTGGACCGGCAAAGGGAGCTGCAGCGGGCGAGCTATGGGCGGCATGTGGGGCAGGTTCTTGAAGTGATGGTTGAGGGGCATACCAATGCGCGGGGGCAGATTACAGGGCGCACGACGCAGAATAAGACCTTGAACTTTACGACCAAGCAGCCGATTGCGCCGGCACCGGGGGCGTACCTGCCGGTGCGGGTGACGCAGAGTTTTCCGAACAGCCTGGTGGGCGAGGCACTTTAAGGAGCGGGCGATGGACGTGGAAATGAAAATACGCGGGCTGATGGTGGACCCGTCTTCGCAGCAGCCCATCGTGATCCTGAAGGATTCGACAGGGAACACGGTCTTGCCGATCTGGGTGGGGCTCTTCGAGGCGAGCGCGATTGCGCTGGAGGTGGAAAAAGCGGCGACGCCGCGGCCGATGACCCACGACCTGCTGCGAAACATGATCCACGGGCTGAACGCGACGGTGGACCGGGTCGTTGTTTCGGAGCTCAAGGACGACACGTTTTTCGCGGTGGTATGGCTGCGGCAGGGTAACGAAGTGGTAACGGTGGATGCACGGCCCTCGGATGCGCTGGCGCTGGCGTTGCGGTCGGATTGCCCGATTTTTGTGAGCGAGGACGTTTTGCGGACAGCGAAGGTGATCCCGAGCCCGGCGGACCAGGCGAGCGCGGAAGACCTGAAGAACTGGCTCGAAAACCTGAACGACGAGGACCTGGGCCGCTATAAGATGTAAGCGACTGTTCCCGATCGAAAGACAGGGCCCGACACTGTCACCGAAGCGTGTACCTCCCCCTCCGCTGCCTCCGACCGACAGGACCCGATGAGTTTTCGCCGTATCGCCAAGCTGTTTGCCGCGCAGAATGCCAACCAGCTGGTGGTGATGCTGCAGCAGCTGCTGCTGCCTCCTGCGTTTCTGCATGTACTCGGCACGAGCTTGTACGGGCAGTGGATTGCCCTGAGCGCGGCGATTTCCTACCTGGGCACTTTTAACTACGGTCTGCAGACGTACACGAACATGCAGATGACGATCCACTACAACCGTGGAGAGGTGCAGGAGTGCCGGGAGGTGCAGTCGGCCGGGCTGCGGATTCTGCTGAGCGCTTTTTTCGGGGCTGCCGCGCTGCTGCTGGTGATCTTTGCCGTGCC
The DNA here is from genome assembly GCA_964247505.1 of uncultured Acidobacteriaceae bacterium. Taxonomy (GTDB): domain Bacteria; phylum Acidobacteriota; class Terriglobia; order Terriglobales; family Acidobacteriaceae; genus EB88. The sequence goes on along the minus strand of CAXTVG010000224.1, from coordinate 1,285 downwards.
GCTCACGCGGTGGCTGCACCTGTCCATTTCGCCGTTTGCGGCGCACCTGACGCTGTATCTGCTGGGTATGCAGATTATGGCGAGCATGCTGTTCGGGTTTTTTTCGGGCTCGTATATGGTGTTCGGGGAGGCGCATCGTGGGGCGCATTTCGGCAACCTGAACCAGCTGTTGGGTATGTTGACGATTGTGGGACTGGTGCTGCTGCGCCGGCCGTTTCCGGTGATCGCGGCGGGGCAGCTGGCCGTGACGTTGGCCATGGCGGTGATCCTGGCGTTCGATGTGGCGCGGCGGTGCCCGGAGATCCGCCCGAGCCTGCGGTACTGGCGCAAGGGTTCGCTGGGGTCGATTTTGCGGCCGAGCGGCCACTATATGCTGCTTGCGAGCTCGAACCTGTTTGCGTATCAGGTGCCGGTGATCCTGATGCAGCGGTTGCTGGGGCCGACGGTGGTGGTGGCCTACACGGTGACGCGGACGGTGTACTCGCTGAGCCGGCGGCTGCTCTATCTGGTCACGAACTCGCTTTCGGCTGAAATCACGCTGATCTACGGGCAAAGGGACTGGCTGCGGCTGCACAAGCTGTATGCGCTGTCGGAGCGGGTGATTCTGCTGATGACGCCGCCGATTACCTTCGGGTCGATGCTGGCGACGCCTTTGCTGCTGCAACTTTGGCTGCACCAGGGCAAGCTGTTCAGTCCGGGCATTTGCATCACGCTGGGGCTGACGATTTCGATTCTGTCGATCAAGGAACACAAGTACCAGTTCCAGTTCTCTTCGAACAAGGTGGAGTCGATCTCCTGGCAGACCTTGTTTGCCTACGGGCTGACGAGCCTGTTGTCGATCCCGCTGATGCCGCGGCTTGGGGTGCAGGGCTATCTGCTGGTTTGGCTGGCTTCAGAGACGATTCAGCTGTTCTACCTGCTGCACCTGAACGACCGGCTGTTCGCGGGCGAGGCGGTGCTGGACCACAAGCCGGTGTACCAGATGCTCGCGATCATGGCGGTGTGCACGGGGCTGTTCTTCTGGCCCATCCTGCACATCGGAGCCGCACCGTATGTGCTCCAGGGCTTGGTGGCGACGGTCACGACGCTGCTGCTGGCGGCGTTTTGCTACTGGATTTTCCAGGTGGACGAGCTGCGGGCGATGCTTTGGGGGAAGCTGGCTTCGAGGATTCCGTCGTTGGCGGGGCGGGGCGGGGCGGCTTAAAGCTTCTGCCCGGTTGCTGCGCGTTTTTCCAAGTGCGGTCGTCAGCCTTCGCTCACGAGGACCCACGTCTCAGAATCGAGA
>CAXTVG010000223.1:0-4386 GCA_964247505.1 uncultured Acidobacteriaceae bacterium | reverse complement strand
CCTGACCTCCTCCTACTACATGACTGCGCTGCCCCAGTGGGTTGTCGACTTCGACAACGGCCCGGCCATCGCCCAGGCCGCCGCGACCGCGGGCGTCGCCAACCTGACCAACTTCTATAAGCAGGTGGGCATCACCGATGCGGCCAACACCTACGAACTCGCGTTCTCGGAAGCCCTGATTACCGGCGAGCAGCTCGGCACCCACGACACCACCGACCTCGTCACCATTTCGCTCTCGCCCAACGACATTGAAGGCCATAAGTACGGGCCCGACTCGCCCGAGGAGCACGCCATGGTCGACGCTCTCGACACGGACCTCGACGGTTTTGCGAACTGGCTTGACACGCATGTCCCCGGCGGCCTCGCGAACGTGGTGATCGCGCTTTCCGCTGACCATGGGATTGCCCCTACCCCGGCCGTTTCCTCCGCGCTGGGCCTGCCCGGCACGTACATCAGCATGGATAAACTGCTCGCCGATTTGAACCAGGCCATGAATGCCAAGTTTTCCCCCGGCGAACACGTCGTTTACCTCCTGCCGCACCAGGATCTCCCCTACCTGTCGCTGAACCGGCCCTCGTTTGAGCGCGCCGGGATCATCGAGCAGGAGGCCGAAGATGCTGTCAAGGCCGCGATGGAGCCGGCGTTTGCCACCCTCGCCGCTCCGCCCAAGGCCGCCCGCGAGAACAGCTCCTCCGAAGCCCAGGCCGCCGCGCCCGGCCCGGAGCAAACGACCGCGGCCCCCGCCACCGTGAACCCATCCACGGGCGTCGCGGCAACCAACGCTCCGGCCAGCGTCACCGTAACCGCCGCCCCTCGCCCCGCGCCCAATCCGCAGCTCTACCGCGTTTACACCCGCGAGCAGCTCGCTGCCGGGGCACTGCCCGCGACTGAATTCGGACGCCTGCTGGCCCACAGCTACAGCCCCAATGGCGGCTGGTACGTCGCGGCCATTCCGGAGGCGTTCCAAATGGCGGGCGGCGGACCGGGCGGCACCACCCACTTTTCGCCCTACAGCTATGACCGCCACGTCCCGCTCGGCTTCTTCGGCGCTCCCTTCCTTCCCGGCACCTACCGCGGCCATGCCGAGCCAGTGGACCTCGCCGTAACCCTGGCCTCCATCCTCGGCGTCAATGAGCCTTCCGCCGCGGTAGGCCGGGTCCTGACCGAAGCCCTGCGGCCGGTCGCGGAGTTCGCGTACCCCAAGCCACCCGCGCCCGCCGCCCGCCGCACCCGAAAGCGGACCACGCGGCCTGCTGCAGATGCGCAGTCCTCCACCCCTGCGGAACAGCCTTCTGCCCCTGCAGCGCAGCCTTCTACCCCGGAACCGCAGCGCCCAGCGCCGCCACCGGTAGGGGCGGTGCCTCACCCATGAAGCCAAACATGCACGTAAAAGTCGCGGGCATCCCGCTCCAAACCCCGGTGCTCGCCGCCAGCGGCACCTTCGGGTACGGGGTCGAGTTCGAGGACATCCTCGCCCTCGACCGCATCGGCGGCTTTGTCACCAAGGGACTGTCGCGCCTGCCCATGCCCGGCAACAAAGCGCCCCGGCTCATCGAAACCTCCGCCGGGATGATCAATGCGATCGGCCTTCAAAATGTCGGCGTGGACGCATTTGTCACCCAAAAACTCCAGGCGTTCAGCCACAATCCCCCGCCCTGCGCCGTCCTGTGCAATGTGTTCGGCTACACAATTGAGGACTATCTTGCTGTGATCCGCGTCCTCAACTCCGCCGAGGGCATCGCGGCTTATGAGATCAACGCTTCCTGCCCCAACACCGCGCACGGCGGCATGGTTTTCGGCGCAGACGCCAAGCTGCTGGGCGAGCTCGTCGCCAGAACAAAGAAAGAAAGCACCCGGCCGATTTTTGTGAAGCTTTCTCCCAACGTGACCTCGATCGCCGCTATGGCGCGAGTCGCCGAGGAGAACGGCGCGGACGGCCTGACCCTGGTCAACACCTTCCTGTCGCTCGCCATCGACATCAAAACCCGCCAACCAAAAATCGCGAATGTCACCGGCGGCTTGTCCGGGCCGGCGATCAAGCCGATTGCCGTGCGCATGGTGTGGGAAGCGGCCCAGGCAGTGAAGATCCCCATTCTCGGCGTGGGCGGCATCCGCTCCGGCGAAGATGCGGTCGAGTTCCTGATGGCCGGCGCCGCCGCGGTGCAGGTCGGGACAGCCAGCTATGCCGACCCGCGCGCGGTCGAGCGCATTGCCTCCGAACTGGAGCACTGGTGTGCCCGCAACAGCATCGCCGAGGTGCGCAGCTTGTCCGGGTCGTTGCAGGCGGGGCCGGAAGCGGTCCCCGCGCCGGGCATGGTCAGCAGCCTTCCGGACGGAGCACCCGCTTTGCCGGCGCCGAACGACCGCGACGCACAACCTTTACAGGCCGCCTCGCCGGGCAAGTAAGGGTCAATATCAAAAGGCCCCCACTCGCGTAAGGGCCCTCTCCAAGGCTCGGCAAACTTATGCGGCTTTGCGCGGCACCCGGTTGCGAATTTCCCGCGCCTGGGTCATCGCCACCTCGCTCAGAAATACCGGCGCTGGCGTGACCAGCGCCACCACCAGCCATGCCAGCACGGAAACCAACAGGCCGGCAATGGCCAGATCCTGAAGCGTAAGCGGAAACTGGACCTGCCACAGAGGAAGCGCGATGGCCCAGGTTCGCAGCGGCTCTACCTGATGAATCACCGCGATCGCGAGCAGAAACACCAGGATAGAAACGGTTGCCAAACCGATCAGAGTGACGTCGATGGTGCGATGAATTCGCTGCCAGGTGCGGCAATGTCCGCATTCACCCAGGTGCTCTTCCAAATCGCCCCGAACTTCAGGCGAAGACCCGGAAATGTCATAACGCCAGGAGGAAAGGATGTCGCCTATCGCCGGATCGCTGCACTTCGTCATGCTCTGCCCCTCCCCTTAATACGATGCTGCTTTTCTGGCCCCGCAGTGTATGCCCGGTAAACGGGGCGACCTCGCCGCCATAGCCGGAATGCAAACTTTACATTCTGTATTGTAAGCACGTCCGCGTAAGTTGGCGAGTCCCTGACACTTACAAGCAGATTGACTCTGTAGGCACACCCTGCTGGGCGATAACCAATTTATTAGCAAGCAGGTTCATGCGGTCGCGCAGCGCCCACTCCGCAGCCACCCGCGCCAGGTCGGGCATGTTGTTGCTTTCCGACAGGTGCGCGAGCACAACATACGCGGCCTGCCCATCGTAGCGCCGCTCCAGAAACTCCGCCGCGGCTGCGTTTGACAGGTGTCCGACCCGCGACAGCACCCGCTGCTTCACCGACCAGGGATACGGCCCATCCCGCAGCATGTCAAGGTCATGGTTCGACTCGAGCATCATCACATCGCAGCGCCGCAGCTGCTCGCACACATTCGCCGGCATATAGCCGAGGTCGGTTGCGAGCCCGATACGGACGCCTTCGCTTTGCAAGCAAAACCCAACCGGGTCCGCCGCATCGTGGGGAATGGTGAACGCCGTGATCTGGAGATCGCCGATCGCGAACGGCTTACCGGCATGGAAATACTCAACCGCCGGCAGCGCGCACGGGTCAATCTCTGGAGAACAAACCGCCTGCGCGGCTGGCGGCCCCTTCGGGGCGGGTGTTTGTCTGTCCACTGCCCCAATGGGCTGCGGTTTACTCTGTACAAACGTCGGCGCGCCCGCGCGAGCACTGCTTGGGGCGGCTCCGGCTGGCTCGCCGCTGCTTCGCTCGTCTGCGTCAGCGCGGTTTGAAGCAGGCGCACCTCGACCGGCAGAACCTCCATGAGGTTGGCCGGTTTCCAGGCCGCCTACACTGCTTCTGGCCGCTCCACTTCCCGCTGCTTCGGTCTTGGAATCAGCCAAAACTCCGCCTTCCGTTTCGTTCTCAACTTCGCGCGCGAGCGCAGCAGCTTCTTCCACGCACTCCTTTAAAGCCGCTTCTCGATAAAACGGGTTCGCCGCATCCGGCTCAGGTGGCGAGCCCGCCCGCTCGCCTTCCGCCGCCTTCGCCGCCGCGTCCGCTTTCCGCTGGGCGAGCCAGTCGGCGTAGCTCATCCGCCGCTGCGGACGCATCCAGCGCATCCACGCCCGATGCGTCGCCTCTGTGAAGTACACCGGAATCCCCAGCCTGCGCGCCAGCACTGACAGTCCCTGCACATGGTCCTGGTGCTCATGGGTAATCAGGATCGCGTCCAGCTTGCGCGGATCTTCACCGGCAGTCTGCATGCGCTTCACCAGCTCGCGGCAGCTCACTCCCGCATCCACCAGCACCGACGTACGCCCGCCGGTGATCACGGTCGCATTGCCACGCGACCCCGAGGCCAGCACTGTCATACGCACCATATTTCCACCATACTCCAATCGATAGGCCATTTCCCACGCGGGCGCAGTGC
>CAXTVG010000222.1:0-4403 GCA_964247505.1 uncultured Acidobacteriaceae bacterium | reverse complement strand
GGGGTGGTGCGTGGGGGTCCTACGTGGGTTTTACTTTCGCCTTGTACATCGGCAGGACAACCCGGCCCGATCACTTGTTTGCCTCTTTTTTCCCGAGGCTTAAATCTTTTCCGCTGCCCGCAATTTCGCGCTGCGGCTTCGCGGGTTCCTTCTCGTTTCTTCCTCGCCGGCCGTCACCGGCTTGCGTGTCAACACTTCATAGACCCCGGCATCCCTGCCCGCGCGCAGGGCGTCTTTTGCCGGCCGGTCTTCAAGCGAGTGGAACGAGATCACAACCAGCCGGCCACCCGGCTTCAACAGCTTCGGCGCGCTCCCCAGCAGCGCCTCGATCTCTTCCAGCTCGCGGTTCACATAAATTCGGAGTGCTTGAAAGGTCCTGGTCGCCGGATGAATTGCATCTTTCATCTGCGGGGCCGCACCCTTTACCACAGCAGCCAACTGCGCCGTTGTGTGCAAAGGCCGGGCCCGCACGATGGCTCTGGCGATTCTCCGCGACCTCCTTTCCTCTCCGAATTCGTAAATGAGGTTGGCGAGATCTTCTTCATCCGCCTCATTTACCACCTGTTCGGCGGTGAGCTCTCCCTGCGCATTCATGCGCATATCGAGAGGTCCTTCCGCCTGAAAACTAAACCCGCGATGCGCCTCGTTCAGGTGCATGGAACTGACGCCGAAGTCGGCCAGGATTCCATCGCACTCACCGGCGTTGACGAACTCTGCAACCCGGCTGAACTCCGCATGTTGCAACGCAATCACCGGCATCTCCGCGCCGAGCTCCTCGCGCAGTCCATCCAACCGCTCCCGCGCAAGCTCGAGTGCCTCGGCATCCCGGTCGAGGCCGATCAACCGGCCCTCGCCGCCGAGCGCCCGCGCAATCGCCGCCGCGTGGCCCGCAAAGCCGAGGGTGCAATCCACATACGTGCCGCCCCGGCGCACCGCTAGGTACTCCATCACTTCATTTAAAAGAACTGGCACATGCCGTTCACTCTGCATTTGCCCGGCCCCTCTGAGGCCTTACTACAACCCAAACTCCGCCAACGCTTGCTGATCGGCTTCCGTCAGCGGATTCAAATCCATGTTCTGCTTAAACATTTCGTGATTCGCGACTTCCAGGTACCGCTGCATGCCAAACACCACCACATCCCCGGCCAGCTTTGCTTCACCCCGCAATATCTGCGGCAGCAGCACCCGCCCCTGGTCGTCCATCTTCGTCATTTGCCCGTAGTAGTTCAGGCGGTCCAGCAGCTTTTTCTTCGCCGGGTTGAAATTCGGGATCAGCGCCAGCTTTTCTTCGAACTTTTCCCATTCCTTCAAAGGGTGAATCTCGGCTACCTTGCCATCCTTGCTCGTGATGTAGAACTGCCCCCCGTGTTGCTCGTCGATCAGGCTCTTAAACTCCGCGGGCAGCTTCAGGCGGCCTTTGTCATCGACCCGGGCTGGATGGTTGCCGCGAAACACCGTCGCCGTCTTCCCTTCACCGCTTCAACTGCCAACTTGGTGATCTTGCGCCTTGTCGGTGGAGAGTTGCAACCCTTTCTCTCCACTTTTCACCACTTCCGACCACAGACTAGCGAAGCCTGAGCGCTTTGCAAATCTTTTTTCAATGTTTATTACTCGAAGTTGGTTACTAAAGTTGGAATTCAGTGGAATGCCTGTGAAAAACAGTGCCGATTTGGGAATGACCGATTGCATATCGCATTCGCATCTCCCTTTTCAGCTAGACAGGATCGTCCGCTCGACTGAAAACATGCCGTTCCCGTAAGCGCCGCCGCAGGTTTTGCACCAGGTAGACCAGGATCGCAATGTTGAGGAGTGTGAAGACGACCTTGGGCCAGTTGGGCTTGTGCGCCAGCTCGAAAAACTCCCACGGCAGAAACGATGCCGTGACGATCACCGTGAGGTACTCGGCCCAGCTCTTGCCGAGCATCAGGCCCGTGCCTTCAATCACATCCAAGCCGGCATCGCAAAAGATCAGCACGGACAGCTGCCGCAGCCGGTGCGGCGTCACGGATGCAATTTTGTCCAGAACAAAGTTCACAGCACGGCTTTCCGGGTCGAAGCGCAGGTCCACAAGCCAGTGCGTGACGACGGTGACCAGGTCGCGGTGGACCAGGTGCAGCGCGCCAAAGCCCAGCGCCACGAAAAGCACAGCCTTCATCAGCTTGCCCAGCCCAATCAGGACGAGCCAGCGGGTTGTGTGGGACGCGAGCCGGTCTGGGGGATGGGCGAGCTGCATGCGTGCGGGGTGGGCGATACCTCTAGTGTACGCATTCCCGGCATCGCCCGCCCCGCGTTGAATCCATACCGGGCGCAGGCTCGTTTCCACTGCGAGACTTAGAGCAGCACCCGTCACACATACGAAAGGCACACACCCATGAAAAAGCAAACAGCACTGACAGCGACGTTCGCTCTTGCCCTCGGGCTTTGCTCCGTTTCCGCCCACGCGGAAAAGAAAGACCCGATGGTCGGCGGCGCGGCCATGTACCCCACAAAGAACATCGTCGAAAACGCGATGAACTCCAAGGACCACACGACGCTGGTGAGCGCGGTCAAGGCCGCGGGGCTGGTCGATACGCTCGAAGGACCTGGGCCGTTCACGGTGTTTGCGCCGACCAACGAGGCGTTCGACAAGCTGCCCGCGGGCACGGTGGACACGCTGCTGAAGCCCGAAAACCAGGACCAGCTCAAGAAAATCCTGACCTACCATGTGGTGCCGGGCAAGCTGACGACCAAGGACATTGCCAAGCTGATCAAAAAGGGCGATGGCAAGGCCGAGATGAAAACTGTGCAAGGCGAAACGCTGACCGCGACCATGCAGGACGGCAAGCTGGTGTTGACGGACCAGAAGGGCGGGACGGCAACCGTGACGATCGCGGATGTGATCCAGTCCAATGGCGTCATCGATGTGGTCGATGCGGTGCTGATGCCGAACTAGTTTCGGCTTCAATCTGGACGGAAAAGGGCGCTTCCTTTACGGAGCGCCCTTTCTTTGTGCATCGTTCGTGCGTACGGAAAGCAAAACCGCCTGCGCGGCTGGCGGCCACTTCGTGGCGGGTTTTTCTTCAAATACGTCAACGCGCGGCGGCGACCGCCTTGGGACCGCGCCGGGGCAGCTTGCGCAGGATCGGTTCAAGGCGCAACAATGCAGCTTCCGCGGTGATTCCATAACGCGCGCGCAACTCGTCGACCTTGCCATGCTCGATGAACTGATCGGGCCAGCCAATGCGGACCACCGGCGTGAGCACGCCGGCCTGCTCCAGCTCTTCCATGACCGCGGAGCCGAAACCGCCCGCGAGCACGTGGTCTTCAAATGTGACGATTGCAGCGGCGCGGCCCGCATAGCGGAGAAGCAGCGCGCGGTCGAGCGGCTTCACAAAACGCGGGTTGATCACGGCGGCCGAATACCCTTGTTTGCCGAGCGCTTCGGCCAGTTCCTGAGCCATGGGCAGCAGCGCCCCGAGGCCGAAAATCGCGATCTCATCGCCTTCGCGCACCAGCTTCGCTTTTCCGATCGGGATGGGTTCGGGCTGAGGCTTGAGCGCAACGCCCGGCCCCGCCCCGCGCGGATAGCGAATCGCGCTTGGGCCCGGGTGGAGCTTCGCGGTGAGCAGCATATCGGCAAGCTCGTCCTCGTTGGACGGAACCATGTGCACGAGATTGGGAACCGGCCGCAGATAGCTGATGTCAAACAAGCCGTGGTGGGTCGCGCCGTCGTCCCCTGAGAGCGAGCCGCGATCCATGCAGAAAACCACAGGTAGGTTCTGAAGACAGACATCGTGGACGATTGGGTCGAAGGCGCGCTGCAGGAAAGTGGAGTAGATGGCGCAAAAGGGCTTGAAGCCGCGCGTGGCCATTCCCGCGGCGAAGATCACTGCGTGCTCCTCCGCAATGCCTACGTCGAAGTAGCGCGTGGGGTGGTGCGGGCGGAACAGATCGAGCGCGGTGCCGTTGGGCATGGCAGCGGTGATGGCGACTACCTTGTCGTCCTTGTCCGCAAGCCCGGTGAGCGTGTTCGCGAAAACTTCAGAGTAGGTAGGCTGGCCGCCGGTGTGGGTGTGGCCGGTTTCAGGGTCATACGGGCCCAGGCCGTGGAACTTCTTCTGCCCATCGAGCGCAGGCTGGAACCCGCGGCCCTTCTGCGTAATCGCGTGCAGCAGAACCGGGCGGTCCTGCTGCTTGAGGAACTCGAAAGTCTCGATGAGCAGCCCAATGTTGTGTCCGTCAAGCGGGCCGTAATAGGTCAGGCCGAAATCCTCAAAAAAGCTGGACGGGAACAGCACGCCCTTCGCGGCTTCCTCGGCGCGGCGGACCATATTTTTCGCGGCGCGGCCGCCAACGCGCTCGACCAGCCGCTGCGCGCCCTCGTGCAGCGAGGTGACGTGTTGGTTGGTCACGATCTTATGGAG
>CAXTVG010000221.1:0-4425 GCA_964247505.1 uncultured Acidobacteriaceae bacterium | reverse complement strand
GGTACTCGATGTTGTTGATGAGCGAGGTATCGCCGCCGGCGGACACGATGCCGTAAACGGGCAGCGGAACCTGGAGGCACTGGTTGGTCTGCGCCGCGCCTGGGACGCGCGCAACGCAAGTGCCGTCCGGGTTGGTCAAGTTGAAGTTAACCCGGGTCGGGATAAACGCGTAGGGGGTGCCGGAGCGGATATCGAAGCCGCGGAGATCGCTCTCGCCGCCGGTGTAGAAGCGCTGGAACGGCGGCGCGACGTCGCCGGAGATGCCCTGGATGTAGGAAAGCTGGAACCGGTACCCGAGGGCGTTGCGGCCCTGGGCGTCGGGGTGGATGCCGCGCATGGGGAACCACTGCTTGAACTCGAGCACGGGCGAGATGTAGCGGACATTACCGTAAAGGCCGGCGATTTGGAAGACGCCCTGGAGCTCGGAGCCCGAGTGCGGGGCGAACGACGAGTCGAGGTGGTTGTAGTTGTAGGAGAACGAGGCCTGGCTGGTGACGATGCCGGTCAGGGCGTTTTGGCCCTGGATGCCGGAGCGGAAGGCCAGGGTTTGAAACAGGTTTTGCGAGGCGCCGGAGAAGGCGGTAACGGCGGAGCGGTTCCAGGAGTAGGTGAGGCCGACTCGCTTAAACGACCGGCGGATGGGGTAGCTGGCCGAGAGCGAGAAGCCGGTGGAGGACTGGTTGTAGTTCTGGACCAGCGAGTTGGTGGCGTCGTTCGCGTTCTGACCGGCGGGGTTGGAGGCCGCGCCCAGGCCGTAGCTCTTGTTGGAGTTGTAGTCGGTTTTGTTGGTAAAAACCTGGAAACCGACATTGATGGGCTTGTTTTTGAGGTAGGGTTCGTTGAAGCCGAGGCTCAAGTTGCGGGCCAGATTGCCTTCGGACGCCTGGAGGGAGAGCGTTTCACCCAAACCGAGGAAGTTGTTGGTCTGGTAATTGAGGCCCAGGAACGAGCCGGACAGGCCGGAAACGCCGCCGTTGAGCCCGATGGAGTTTTTACCCTTTTCGTGGACTTTCAGCAGGAGGTTGACGGTACCGGCCTCTGCGTCCTGTTGCGTTTCAGTGTCCTGGTCCACCTTGAGGGGGTCGAAATACTCAAGCTGGTTCAGGCGCTGAAGGCTGGCTTCCCACAGGGCGGAGTTGTACACCTGGCCTTCCTCGACCAGCAGCTCGCGGCGGATGACGAAGTCGCGGGTAATCTTGTTGCCGGTGAACTCGATCCGGGATACCTTGAACTGCTTGCCTTCGTCGAGGTCGACGTTGAAGTGAATGGTTTTGGCCGCGTCATCGAACTTCGGGTCGGGCTGCGGGACGAAGTTGATATAGCCGCCGGCAGCGAACTGCTTGGTGAGCGCCTGCAGACCCTTGCCGAAGGCTGTGGCGTTGAACCAGTCGCCGTCTTTCATCTGGAAGTTGGCGCGCAGGGCTTTTTGGTTGTAGTTCTTAACGTTTTTGCCGGTAAAGGTGATGCCGGTGAAGCGGTAACGGCCGCCTTCCTCGACGGGGATATGGATGTCGATGCGCTTGCCGTTGTTGGGCCGGAAGGTCAGCAGCGACAGCCCGCCTTCGTTGCGGATATGGGTTTCCGGCTCGCCGGTGTTGGCGCGGAAGTAACCCAGGTCGCGGTAGGCCTGGCGGACGCGCTCGGCGTCTTCCTCGAGCTTGGTGGCGTCGTAGGTGCGGGCAAACAGGTTCTCAAGGATGATCGAGTGCGGAACGCCGACCGGCTTGAGGTTCTTCATGGAGCTGCGCAGCACGCGCGCCGACACGTGCTGATTGCCGGTGAAGGTGATGTTGCCGACCTTGACCACCGGGCCTTCCTTGATGGAAAAGTTGACCTGAACGCTGGACGGCGGGATGGTCTTTACATCCGTGCGCACCTCGGCGAACTGGTGGCCGTGCGCGGCTTCAAGCTCCTTGATGACGGTCACGGCTTCCGCGATGTGGGTGGGGTCGTACTGCGACTCCTGCGCGAGCGACACCTTGCCCTTCTTGAAGGCGTCCAGGATGTCGGACTGCGTAATCGAGTTCAGGCCCTTGTAGTTGATCTCGCGGATGGTGGGCTTCTCGTGGACGTAGATGTCGAGGACGACGCCCTTGGGGGTGTCTTCGCGCTCGATGCGGACGTCCTCGAAGTAGCCGGTGTTCCAGAGTGAGTTGAAGTCGCGCTCGACAGTGGCGGCGTCGTAGGGCTCGTTTTCATGGGAAAACAGCCGCGCGAGAACGGTCTCCTTGGGGATGCGGCGGTTGCCGATGACCCGGATGGAGGTGATGGTGTTCGCTTGTGCCCACGTAATCGAAGCAACGGAGAAGCAGTAAAGCAGAACGGCTGAGAATCGCCGGGCACGCCTGCGCGCGCGCCGGTTTTTGGGGCTTGGGGAGTTTTGGCTCCCGCGAGTTTCGGAAAAGATAGGCACACCCTCGGTTACAGCGAAATCACAGGTTCGAGCGATTCCCGATTATAGAAGACGCGGGCGGGAAGGCCCAACTGGGGGACCCCCGGCGGGTTGCCTTTCGAGGCGCTCTCTTTGTGATGTGGGAATTGGGCGAATCGCGTTTACGGGGCCGGGCATCTGTTGCGGTGGGCATTCCATGCCCATCGCGCTCAAGGCGCCCCAAGGAGATCCATGCCGACCCTGTTGCACATCGATGTAAGCCCACGCGGCGATTATTCCGTTTCGCGTCAGTTGAGCGCCGCTTTTGCTAACGAGTGGAAGGCGCGGAACCCGGACGGCCGGGTGGTTCGCCGGGATCTGGCCGAGGCGGCGCTCCCGTATGTGGACCTGCCGTGGATTCAGGGCGCATATGCAGCCCCGGACACCCACTCGCCGGAGAGTAAAAAGGCTTTGGCGGTGTCCGATGAACTCATCGGCGAGCTGTTGGAAGCCAACGATGTGGTAATCGCGACGCCGATGTACAACTTTGCGATTCCGGCGCGGCTCAAGTCGTGGATCGACCACGTGGTCCGGGTAGGCAAGACCGTGGATCGGGACGGGGCGCAGTTTAAGGGACTGGCCGGCGGCCGCAAGGTGACGGTGATCGTCGCCAGCGGCGGCAACTACGCCGAGGGCTCGCCGGCGGCAGGGTACAACTTTGAGACGCCCTACCTGAAGGCCATTTTGGGGTTTATCGGGATCACGGATGTGAAGTTTGTCATGGCGGGGGAAACCAACCCGGTAGCGCAGGGGGCGGTGCCCATGGAGGAATACTTAAAACCGCATCTGCAGGCAGTCAAGGCTGCGGTTTAGTCTCCGGATCGTTCACACAAGGGCGGCCCATCACGGGTCGCCCTTTTTGCTGCGCGTCGTGTAGGGTGGGGCGCATGGGAACTCGACGGGCGTTTGCGCAGGGATTATTGGCGGCAGGTGTTTTGGGGCGGCGCGCGTTTGGGCAGGTTGCCGGCGCGTACACGGGGGCGGGTTCGCTGCGGGCGCACGCGGCGGCGCGGGGGCTGCGGGTGGGGATGGCCGTGAATACGAAGCGGCTGGGAAGCGATGCGGTGTACACGAGGACGATCGCCGGGCAGTGCAACATTGTGGTGGCCGAGAACGCGATGAAGTGGAAGGCGCTGCGGCCTGCGCCGGACCGGTTCGATTTCGCGGAGGCAGACCGGTTGGTGGCCTGGGCCCAGGCGCATGGGATGGCGGTGCGGGGGCACAACCTGTGCTGGCACGGGGCTTTGCCGGGTTGGTTTGCCGGATGCGTGAATCACGGCAACGCGGAGGCGGTGCTCCGGGAGCATATCCGGACGGTCGTGGGGCGGTACCGGGGACGGATTTGGGCCTGGGATGTAGTGAATGAGGCCGTGGAGCCGAAGGACGGGCGGCTGGATGGCCTGCGTAAGAGCGTGTGGCTCGACCTGCTGGGGCCGCGGTATATCGACATTGCATTTGCAGCGGCGCGGGCGGCCGACCCTGGGGCGCTGTTGACCTATAACGATTATGGGGTCGAAACGGAAGGGCAGGCGGCGCAAGGGGGGGCTGGACTGGGGCTGCTGCGGCGCATGCCGCAGGGGAAGATGACCCTGGACGCCGTGGGGGTGCAGTCGCACCTGTCGGCGGACTCAGCTGGCTCAATTGGGACCGGGCTGACGGAGTTTGTGAGCCATGCGGCGGGTCTGGGGCTGAAGGTGTTTGTGACGGAGCTGGATGTGAATGACGACGCGCTTGCGGCGGATGACCCGGTGGCGCGCGGGCGTGCGGTTGCGGCAATTTATGGACGGTATGCGGGGCTGATGCTCGGGAATCCGGCGGTGACGGATCTGCTGTGCTGGGGGGTGGAGAACCGGTCCTCGTGGCTGAACGCGGCGGGTGGGGCGAAGTTCCGGCCGAAACACCCGGCGCGCGAGGAGGTTTGTTTGTTGTTTGACGACGGGTACGCGCCGGAGCCGGCGTTTGGGCGTTGCGGGATGCTCTGGATCGGCGAGCAG
>CAXTVG010000220.1:0-4435 GCA_964247505.1 uncultured Acidobacteriaceae bacterium | reverse complement strand
GTATTGGTTGCTGACCTCGAGCCGGGTGCCGCTGGGCATCTTCACGTTCACGATGAACTGCCCCGGGTCGGTGCGCGGAAAGTAGGCCCGGCCCAGAAACGGCGCGAACACAGCGAGCACAACCGCGATGCCGGCGAGCATGACGCTGGCGGCCAGCCAGGGCTTGCGGATGGTCCGGTAGGCCAGCTTTTCATAGCGCTCCAGCATGGCCGCGAAGCCGCGATTGAAGGTGCCGACCCCGCGCTGGAACAGAGACGGCTTGCCGTGCGCGCCACCGTGGCCGCGAATGAACTTCGCGCAGAACAGCGGCACCAGCGTCATGGAGAACGCATACGACGCGAAGATGGAAAACACGACCCCGTACGCCAGGTCAGTGAACAGGTACTTGCTCACCCCGTCGAGCAGAAACACCGGGAAGAACACGACGGACGTGGTCACGGTGGCCGCGAGCACCGGCAGCGCGACCTCTGTCCCTCCTTCGGCTGCGGCGACCTCGGGCGCGGAGCCTTCTTCCATGAACCGGAAGATGTTTTCAAGCACGATCACCGAGTTGTCGATCAAGCGCGAAAGCACCAGCGCCAGGCCGCCCAGCAGCATCGTGTTCACCGTCCCGCCCATCGCGTTGACGACGAGCAGGCAGGTGAGCACGGCCAGCGGAATCGCGATGAGCGCGGCCACAGTAGCGCGGCCGCTGCCCAGAAAGATCAGGATCATGATCCCGGTCAGCAGCAGCCCGATCCCGGCCTCTTTGAGCAGGTTCCGGATCGCGCCCTTCACAAAAACCGACTGGTCGAACACAACCGCCGTCTTGAGCGAAGCCGGAATATCGACCAGCTTCCCCACCGTCGCGCGCATGCCGTTGACGATCGTAATGGTGTTGCTTTTGCCCGCCTGCTTCAGCACCGGCACATACACCGAGCGCTGCCCGTCGATGCGGACGATGTTGGTCTGGATCGCGCCTGAGTCTTCCGCGTGGCCGATGTCGCCGACCAGCACGGACGCGTTGCCAACCGACTTGAGCGGGAGCGAGTTGATCTCGGCGGGCGTGGGCACCTGGGCGTTTGCGTAGATGTTGAAGTCGCGGGTGCCGATACGTACGTCGCCCGCGGGCAGGATCAGGTTGGAGTCGTCGACGCCGTTGACCACGTCCATCAGGCTCATGTTGTGGGCTTCGAGCTTGAGCGGGTCGACGAAGACCTGAATCTGCCGGTAGCGGCCGCCGAAGGGCTGCGGGACCGACGCGCCGGGCACGTTAGCGATCTGGTTGCGGACCTGGAATTGGGCCAAATCCTTGAGCCGCGTTTCGTTCAGGCCCTTGCCTTTTAGGGTTACGAGGCAGATGGGCTGGCTCGACGCGGTCATGCCCAGCACCACCGGCGGTAGCGTGCCGGGCGGCAGGCGGCGCAGGTCAGCGAGTGCGAGCGACGAGATATTGCTCACGGCGGAGTTAGGGTCGGTGCCGGGCCGGAAATAAACCTTGATGAGCGAAACGCCGGTGAGCGAGCGCGACTCAATATGGTCGATGTTGGCGCCCAGCGTGAAAAACCGCTCAAACGTGTCGGTGATGTCGGCTTCGATCTGGGCGGGCGGCATGCCGGAGTAGAACGTCGCGACGACTACGACCGGGATGTCGATATCGGGGAACAGGTCCACCGCCATGGTCCCGGCGTTGACCACGCCGACAACCAGGACCATGAGGCAGATCATCAGGACAAAGAAGGGATAGCGGAGCGCGAATTTAGGCATTTACTCGCTCCCTTCGCTGGGCGAGGACTGGAGATCGGTCATGCCGCCTTCTTCGTGCATTTGATCGTTGGCGGGCTCGGGCTGGAAGCGCGGCGTAATGCGCTCGCCGCTGTTGAAGCGGGTGGGGTCGCCCAGCACGACACGATCACCGGCCTGCAAGCCTCCCGTCACCTCGACCAGAACCGACCCGCGCAGCCCCAGCTGCACTTGGCGCTGAGCAACTTCGTTCTTCGCGTTCAGCACGGCCACCGTGCTCGCATCGCCTGTTCCCTGCACGGCGGCGATGGGAATGGTGAGCACGTTGTCGACGTGCGCCAACTGCAGATAGGTGTTGGCGTACATGCCCGGGGTGATGGTCAGCTTCGGGTTGGGAACGTCGACCTCGGTTTCCATAGTGCGGGTGCTGGGGTCGAGCGCGCGGGTGAACCGCACGACCTTGCCCGTGAAGCTCCGGCCCAGCGCATCGACCCGGATCTGCATCGGGTCGCCCTCGTGGATGTAGCGGACCGCGTCCTCGGGAACGGGAACGCGCAGCCGCAGCAGGTCGCTTTGCGAAAGCTTGACCAGCGGCAGGCTTTGGGTGTCGGAGCTGGTGCCGGCCTGGATCAGCGCGCCGGTATCGGCGAAGCGCCAGGTCACCACGCCGTTCAGGGGCGCTGAAATGGTGGTATATGCCTGCATGGCCCCGACGCGCTCCTGGTCCGCGGTTGCGGTGGACGCGCCCTGCTTCGCGCCGGACAGCGCGGCCAGCGCGGCGTCGATTTGAGCTTGTGAGGCATCGGCCTGCGACCGGGCGTTGTCGAGCTCCTGCGCTGCGATGACCCCAGGTTGCTGCTCGGAGGCCTTCTGGAGCCGGTTGTAGTTCGCCTCAAGCGCCGCGTGCAGCGAGCGGGCGCGCGCGACCTCGCCCTGCGCGGCGATGATCGCGTCCTGCGAGCGGAGCGCCTCGGACTGCGTGCCCCGGTACTGGGCGTTCAGTTCGGGGACTTCAAGGGTAGCAAGGGTTTGCCCGGCGTGGACCCGGTCGCCGATGTCGACATAAATGTGCCGGACGTAGCCGGAAACCTTGGCGTGGACCTCGACCACCTGAAAGGGCTGGAACTGCCCGGCGAGCGAGAGCGTGTGAGCAATTGACCCGCGCTGGACCGCCGCTACGGCTGCGGATGGGGGCTGGGCCAGCGCGTCTGTGGCGTTGGAGCGGCCATGGCAGCCGCCCATCAGCAGGCACACAGGGGCAAGGGAAAAGACCGTGGGCTTGCGCCGCGGTTTTCGCATATAGGGATGTCTACTCCGCACGCGGGCATGGCGTCTGCCGCGCACTTATCGCTTAAAACGTGTATTCACAATCCGGCAGGGAAGGCCGGAAACGTTACGCGAACACGACGAGTGCGGAGGGTGGAGGACGCCTGCGAAGCGCGGGAGTGAGCGGCGGAGACGGGGTGAGCGGGCGCGCGAAGTCCGTTCGGTTCGCGCAACGCTTGGAGAGATCCAGAAGGTAAGCGGCGAAGAGCAGGAGCGCAAGCGAGACGGCCGGGGCAGGAGGCTCCGTAATGCCGCGCACGGCGGCAGCCGCGTGATCCCGCCCGCTCAGCAGCTTGGCTTTGGCCACGGGAACACTTGTACCCGCGGTGTGCCGGTAGAGCGAAACCTTGTCGTGCGAGCCCCAAAACACCACTGCGAAGCCGAGAAACAGAATCGACAGCCTCACGAGGCGCAGAACGGGGGTGCTTCCCCGGTGTGCGCCCTTGCGCGCTGGAGATCGCACTGCTTCGCTGTCCATTTCGCTTCCAGTATATAAGGACGTTTGAAAACGCCCGAGTGCCGGGGAAAGAACACTGACGAAAGACTCCCCGATCCAGTTGTGGACCGCATCAAAACTTAAGGGAAGGAATTTTCATGGCCGTGGACCCGCAAAGACGCGAGGCGATCGTCGCAGCCTTGCACAAGGCTCAGCTCGATGCGCTGGTTTGCTTTTCGCCGACCAATATCCTGCTGCTGAGCGGTTATTGGCCCGTTATGGCCACCAGCATTGCCGCGGTCTCCGCGAGCGGCAAGGCGATGGTGATTGTGCCGGAAGATGAACAGGACCTGGCCCGCTCGACCTCGGACGCTCAGCAGCTCCCGTATCGGCCCGAAACGCTGCACCGGCTTACCAGCTCCGCCGAGGCGCTTGCTGAGCCAGTCCAGGCGCTTGTGTCGGCTCTGCGGATCGATGGAAAGAGGGTAGGGGTCGATCTTCAGGGAGGGAGCGAGGGCGTCTCCTACCAGTCGCAGCACAGCTTCCGCGACTCCGCCGCTGCGCTGCTGCGCCGCGCGTCCTCGGGCGCTTCCGCAATCGCCGCGGACGACCTACTCGCGGAACTCCGTTCCATCAACACGCCGATCGAACTCGACCTGATTCGCCGGGCCTGCGCGCTTGCGGGTGCGGGTTTCCGCGAAGCGAAAAGCGCAGCCCGGGCCGGCCGGCGCGAGGACGAGATTGCGGCGGAAATTGAAGCGGCGTACGCGCGGGTGGCAGTCCAGGGATTCGAGCGCGGGCGCGGGTACTTCTTCTGCATGTCCGGGCCGAACGCGGCTAAAGCAGCCGGAGCCTACGCCCAGACCCGCTCGCGCGCGGTCGAGGATGGGGATTTTGTGATGGTCCACGCGAACACCGTGGGCGATGGCTATTGGACCGATATCACGCGCA
>CAXTVG010000219.1:0-4435 GCA_964247505.1 uncultured Acidobacteriaceae bacterium | reverse complement strand
CTTCAGCAGGTGTTGACGCTGAGCCGCAACAACAACCCCAGCCTGCTGGCCGCCCGGCGGAACCTTGACTCCGTGCGCGCGCAGGAAATCCAGGCCGGGGTGCGCCAGAACCCGAACTTCGGCCTGAACGGGTCCAATGTGTCGCTGCCCGCGGAAGGGGCAGCCAATCCTTACGCCTATGCCGCGCAAGTTTCGCGGTTGTTTGAGCGCGGGGAAAAACGGCGCTGGCGGCTGGACATTGCCCGCGCCACCACACTGCAATCGGACGCGCAGCTGCGCGACCTGGAGCGCACCACGGAGCTGGCCGTCAAGCAGGCTTTTGTCGCCATGCTGGCCGCGAAAGCCGCTGTGGGCCTTGCGAATGGGAACCTGGCGGACTTTCGCCGTGAGGTCACCATCAACTACGACCGCTACACCGCGGGCGACATTGGCAAGCTCGACATCGAGCGGCTGGATCTGCAGCTCGCGCAGTTTGAAAGCGACCAGTCCGCGGCGGCGATCAACCTTCGCCAGGCCAGCGACCAGCTGCAAACTCTGATCGGGACCGCGACGCCGAAGCAGGATTTCGACATCGTGGGCACGATCGTTCCGCCCGCCGTCCCGGTCGACCTCACGGGGCTCGAAGCAAAAGCCCTGGCCGCGCGGCCCGACTACCAGGCCGCCGTGGCAGGGGTCGCCGTCGCGGACAGCAATGTGAAGCTCGCCTACGCGAACGGCACCGCCGACCCCACGCTCGAAGGCGAGTACGACCGGAGCGGCACCTACAACTCTGCGGGCTTCAACATCCAGATCCCCATTCGCATCTTCGACCGCAACCAGGGCAACAAAAAAACCAGCGAATACGCCGCGCAAAGCAGCCGTTTTACGGTGGTGGCAGCGAAAAACCAGGTGCTTTCGGACGTGGACCAGGCCTGGATCGGCTACACCCAATCCAAACTGCTCGCCGACCGTTACACCTCGCATTACCTGGATGAGGCCGGGGATGTTCTGTCAATCGCGCAGTTCGCCTACGACCATGGCGGCATCGCCCTGATTGATTATCTCGACGCCCTGCGCGACTCGCGGCAGATTACCGCAGACGCGCTGCAGGCCTACGCAGCGACGTGGCTCGCGATTCACCAGCTGAGCTACGCCGCGGCTACGGAGCTCACGCCCTAGCTCGATTCCCGGGCGTTCTCGCGCCGACCCGCCGCTTACCATCGACGGGTTTTGGCAATGGCTTCGCCCGGACAAGCTCGAAGCTGCTCTCGCACGGCGCTTGCATGAGGATGGATCGCTCAGATTATTGACTGTCCAGACGCTTTTTTAATATCATAAGTTTATGCCAAGGCGGAAGAGTGACGACAAGCGGAGCGCACTCCTTGCCGCCGCAACTCGCATTCTCGCGACACAAGGGTTAAGCGCCTCAACGGCAGGCATTGCAAAAGAGGCCGGCGTTGCCAATGGATCGCTTTTCACCTATTTCGAAACCAAAACCGACCTTTTCAACCAGCTCTATCTTGAACTGAAGATCGAGATGGCGTTCGCTGCGATGAAGGGTCTTCGGCAGACAGTGGAACTGCGCGAGCAGCTTTTGCGGGTCTGGCAAAACTGGATGGATTGGGCTCTCTCCTTCCCCGAGAAGCGGCGCGCCCTCGCTCAACTGAGCGTGTCCGATGAAATCACGCGCGAAACCCGAATCGCGGCCAACAAAGCAATGGCGGGGGCCGCGGAACTGATGGAGCGGGTCCGTGCCGGCGGCTCCATGCGCAAAATCCCGATGGCGTTTGTTCTTGGGCTCATGAACTCCGTAGCAGAAGCGACCATGGACTTTATGGCTCAGGACCCGGCGAGCGCGAAAATGCATTGCCTGGCTGGGTTCGAAGCCCTATGGCGCATGGTGGCGTAAAGCTGGAGCCTGGCATGACTGACTAGACAGACATGAAAGAGAGGAATCGATGACGAACCAAGCTTTCAGCAAGGACCAACTCGACAGCAAAGCCTATATCATCACCGGCCCGACTTCGGGTATCGGTCGTGCAACCGCCTTTGAAGTTGCCCAGCACGGCACAGTCGTACTGGTTGGGCGCGATCGCGAAAAGCTCACCGCAGTGCGCAAGGAACTCGAGCAGGCAGGCGGCCGCGCTGTGCCGATCCTTTGCGACCTATCCGATATGGCGAGCGTGCATCGCGCGGCAGCAACCATCATCGATCTCCATCTCCCACTTGCCGGGCTGGTCAACAATGCGGGAATCCACCAAGCGCAGCCGACAAAAAATGCCCAGGGCTGGGATCTGACGTTTGCGACCAATCACCTTGGGCCCTTCGCGCTGACAGAAGCACTGGTCCCGCATCTGCCTGACGGCGCCAACGTGGTTTTTATCGCTTCGGGCGTTGAAGATCCCGAGCGCAAGCCGGCCAAGATGGCGGGCTTCCGCGGAGGCCGCTATATCTCCGCGGCGGCTAGCGCCCGAGGTCAGTGGGAGCCGGGCGGATCCAAGGCTCCGGGCGCGGATGCTTATGCCACATCGAAGCAGTGCACGCTCGCCGCAGCGCTCGAGTTCGCTCGCGAAACTCCGCGGCTGCACTTCAATGCAGTGGAACCGGGTTTCAATCCAGCGACGGCGCTCGGGCGAGAGGCAAACGCTTTTGTACGCTTTTTGCTGAAGTACGTTCTGACCCCGTTCGCCCCGTTCCTGAAGTACTGGAGCACTCCAAAACGAGCCGCGCGGGTGATCACAAAAGTGCTCATGAACGAAGCGGGCGAAACGGGTGTCTACTACGACGACCAAGGCTGTCCAATGCTCGCGTCGGCGCTTGTCCGGGATCCCCGCTTCAACGCACGGATTGTGGCTGAAACGCGCAACCTGTTGCGGTCAATTCGGACGTAGCTGCACCGGGTAGATTGGACGTGAACAGGAGTAACAAAGGCTTGTTGGCGTCCCCGACGGGATTCGAACCCGTGTTACCGCCGTGAAAGGGCGGTGTCCTAGGCCACTGGACGACGGGGACACACGAGAGCGCCAGAAGGGACGCATCAACTTACACGATAGCAAGCCGGCAATACCGTGTCAAAAAAGCGGGTGGCCGCATAGACGCTGATGCGTGGCGCGCCTTGCGCCAAACACAAAGGCCGGGATTCTGCATCGTAACTACTTTGAAACCTGCGCGGCCTCCCTGCTGCTATGCAGAGCTTGACCTCGCCCCTCTTGGAACCGCAACCATGTCGAGGAGTACCCCATGATCGACCACTGCGCCAATCCTGAATGCAAGGAGCCTCTTCACTATCTTCGAGACGGCCGGATTTTTGTTTTCGAAGTGCCTGGCGCGCGCATCGGCGCTGACGGCAAGCGTGTCCGCCGAACTGAACACTATTGGCTGTGCGAAAAATGTGCTTCTTCCATGACGCTCGCATACAGCCCGGATCGAGGGCTGCTTTTTCAAGACAAAGCCGGAATTAGCCTGGCCGGTACCGACGCAATGGCATCCTAGTGCGCGGCTGCAAAAGCGAGGCCGCGCAAAGGGAAAGCGTCGCTTCTCCGCTCGGCGCGCATCTACCCTCCTGAGTGGCGTTTTTTGCTGCGAAAGGTGAATCGATGGCAATCACGAATCCGACCGTCACCAAGGCCGATCTGGTAGAAGAGGTCTTGGCTCTCGGCGGCCTCAATCGCAGGGATGGCGAGGTCGTGGTAGACACCGTCTTTGACGCGGTGATCGAGGCCATCAGAAAAGGCGACAAGATTGAAGTGCGTGGCTTCGGATCTTTTCGGATCCGCGAGCGCAAATCCCGTATCGGGCGCAATCCTAAGACTGGCGCAAAAGTAGACATTCCAGCGAAGCGTGTGCCCTACTTCAAGCCCAGCAAAGAACTGCGCGACCGGCTCAATCCAACGTCCGCCACGCAAACTGCCGCCTAGCTTCTCCCGATCACGGCCAATATGCGGCCGGTAAACCCGCCCTCTGCTCGATGGGAGAAGAACAGGTCGGTCCGGCAACTTGTACAGGTCCCGATCCCCGCAATAGCCTCAGATTTGAGGCCTGCGTCCAGCAGCTGCCGCCGGTTTGCTTCTGCGAGGTCCAGGTGTACGTTCGGCCCCAGTTCGCTGTGGCCCGGCGCGCGCTGCGTCATGAAAAGCATAGGATACTTCTTCCGCACGGGGTCTGCGTCGTACACCTCACAAAACAGCTCGTCGGCATAGGGGAACTGCGAGCGGAACTCGTGCTCCACCTCCACGCCGTAGCAGCAGGGCACGATCGCCGGCCCGATCGCGGCGAGCAGATCTTCCGGGGCCGACCCGAACTCCAGCCGCATGCGCCCGATTCCACTCTCGACGATGCGGCGCAGCGTACCGCGCCAGCCTGCGTGAAAGGCCGCCACAGCTCCGCGTTTGCGATCGGCGACCAGCACCGGCACGCAGTCCGCGGTCTGGATCCCGAGCACCAGTCCCGGCTCATC
>CAXTVG010000218.1:0-4510 GCA_964247505.1 uncultured Acidobacteriaceae bacterium | reverse complement strand
CTGAAACGTGGCAAACAGGAAAAGGAAAATTGCTGCGATAAGTACGGCTCCCAACAGGAGGTACTTTTTCGTGTCCTGAACGTTTCGAGCTGAATTGGCACGGTTCGGGAACGGGAACACACGCTTGACTGGGTCATCTGTCTTTGGTGTGTGCTGCGCCGTTTCGACGGGCAGGAAAGGAGTGCTCCCTTGCTGTTCCTGGTCCGCGGCAAGGTCGGTGGGAGGCGTGTGGTTCCCGTTCAGTGTGCTCATGAGCGAACTCCTTTTGTCTACTGGGCGTTGCCAGCGGAAGGCGGGGTGAAGGGCAGCCGGACGAGGATCGGCCGATCAACCTGTTTTGCTTCGGCGAGCTGAAGGAACAACTGCTCGGATGATTGCTTTTCATTCGGCCGATCAAAAAGAACCACACCATCGGCACGCGCCCCAGGCTCCAGCCTGGTTGTGCTTAGCCGATAGCCGCGAATCTCTAGTTGATCGGCGGTGACGCTTTTGTTATTTTTCTTTTTGGCCTTAAGCTTAAGCCCGGAGATCTGAATCTGGGGTGGAACGATCTCGAGGGGCTGGCTCGACGAGTTGAGTACAGAAAACGCCACTTCGACTTGGTTATCCCACTGCCGGACGTCGCCGACCGAGGTCTCAATCTGCTGGTTATCCCAGTGCGTCCAGCTGGGGGTGTTAAGGCCTAGTTGGTGCTGGTATTCAGCGTCGAGCGATGCCGGGGGCGCTCCCTGGCTAGCATCCGGCCCCGGCTTGCTGGAATCAGGTTGCGCTGGCGTCTTGGGCGTTAACTGCTCGAAGGAATCGGTGACTAGAAAGCCGTGCTCATGCTGGAACTCAAAAAGAAAGTCAACGGGCGCCCCAGTCCCGGCTTGCCCATCACTTAAGAGCTCGATAGAGACGTGTTCCCCCGATGCGGTCGCAACCATTAGATTCGATTGCGCAGGTGTCTGCCTGACTGGCCGTATGTACACGTAATTGGGCTCGCCTTCGCTGTGTTCGGCCTTGAAAAGGTCCGGATTGCCGAGCACCACTGACGAGACAGCTTCGGGCATATGTATAACAGACTCGAAACCTGGGCGGAGATGAAGGGTTGTGATCTCGTGGGGGTCGATCGTACGTGTAACGATCCGGGCCGGGGTCACGGCATCCGATGCGAAAACCGGAAGCGAGACTGCGAGAACCGCGCCGGCGAGTATGAAGCAGTTCATTGTTCCCTCCTTTGTGCTGCTGTTGACTGCAAGCGCTTGATGTAGTGCAGGCGCACCAACTCGACGTAGGCGACCACGTCTGAATTCCGGTAATCGAGCTGTTTTCTGCTGATCCAGCGGTCCCCGGCGTAGTAGGCAGCCGCGACAAGCCTCATGTCGCCATGAAATTCCCACATCAGAGCTGTGAGGTAGCGCGTGCCTGCCGCAATGTTTTGCTCAGGGCTGTAGGGATCGCGGGCACCGAAGCGCCGCGCAGTCTCTGGCATGAGCTGCATCAAGCCCATGGCACCTTTTCTCGACAGCGCCCGTGGATTCCAACCCGATTCGACATCGATGAAAGCCGAAACCAGCTCTGGCGGGACATTGTAGTGGCCTGCATAGCGGAACACGATGGCGTCAACCGGCGGCAAGGCACTACTTGCGTGCAGCGGCGCTGGAAAAACAGCAAGCAGCATCCAGATGCGGGGGAGTCTCACTTTGCCGCTCCGCTCGCCTGCATTCGGATGTGTGCGGCGCGAGCAGCGCCGCTATCGAGAATTTGTTGGAATCCGGACCGGAGCATGAGCCGTCGGCGGTCCTGTTCCGTTTTGACCAACAACGGCAAGAGCACGTCACGGTGCTCCTCGCCGATTTCCTCTGTTCCAAGAATCTGCAGAGCGGACGACACATCGAGAATTTCCGAAACAGAGGGGCTCTTCTCAAGCGCGTAGGCTCGAAAGGCCCCCGCGATACCAGCCAATCGCCGGTGAAAGCCATCGCTGGCCTCCGGAGTGCGGCTTGCGATAATGGCGGCTTCCCGCTCCGGGGTGGGGTGCTCGACGCGGACGTACAAGCTGCGCCGGCGTATAGGGTCTCCCAGTCGGCGCTCCTCATTGCTGGTTAAAACGACGAATGGGATGCTGCGCGCCTTTATAGTCCCGAACTCTGGGATGGAAAGCTGCCATGCCGAAAGGATCTCGAGAAGCATCGCCTCGAAACCCTCGTCGACCTTGTCGAGCTCATCGATCAATAACACGCAAGGCTTTTCACACTCGAGAGCACGAAGCAGTGGCCCAGGCAGGAAGAAGTTCCGTCCCTGGAGGCCCGCCTGAAGCTCGTCCCAGCTTCCATGCTGGCCCTTGCTGTACTCCATGTAGAGCCGCCGGAGGCTTTCGTCAAACCGGCCAATGGCTTGCTGTTCGGTAACCCCCTGGTAGCACTGCAAGCGCTCGACGTACGTGCCTGCGGCTTGGGCAACGGCATTTGCAAGCTGAGTTTTTCCGCTGCCGGCTGGGCCTTCTAGCAGTATTGGCTTTCGCATTTGAGCGGCGAGATAGACGACCTGGGCCATGGTCGAGTCCGCGAAATAGCCGGCCTGCTCGAGCTTTCGAGACAACTCCTCCAGAGATCCAAACATGCTCGCTCCTCTATGCCGGTAAAGCCGGCGCGTTCTGGAGTGCAAGCATCCCCCGAGTCCGCAACTCAGTCAAATCGGCTGGTTGTGCTCTGTGGCGGGCGGGGCGATTAACCGCCGCGACGACATATCTCTAAGGGCGAGCAGGATCGCTTGTATGCCATGCTCGGCATACTGGTAGCCGGAGTAGCCGTACTCACGTAAACACTGCTGAGCGAAGACCCGGCCGGTCGCCTCGGCTAATCGCTGGTAAGGGACACGGGCGGGCTCCTCGTGGTACTCCTCGACTAGCAAGCCGAGCTCGAGCTCAAAGGACTGCACCTTGGCGGCGGGAGTATCGGATTTGACCTTCATTGTGTCGTCGTCCTCGAGAATCCCGTGCTGGCATTCTTTCTTTGACCGAAAAGTAGGGTTGCGCCCTGACGGTTGTTTTGCTGATGAGTCATTCTGGAGTCAAGGCTGAACCATATGCCACTCATACTAGGGGCGAAGCCGTTGTCGGTCAAAACAATGGCGATGTAACAATGGATAGGCGATGAACTCTGTGATGCGCCGCACCTCGGCCCGCCTCGTTGCTTCAAATCCCAATTACCTC
Source organism: uncultured Acidobacteriaceae bacterium (assembly GCA_964247505.1). Classification (GTDB taxonomy): domain Bacteria; phylum Acidobacteriota; class Terriglobia; order Terriglobales; family Acidobacteriaceae; genus EB88. Next base: position 1,314 of record CAXTVG010000218.1, on the reverse strand, counting down.
GAAGTGACCTGCCTTCTTCTGACCGTCGCCACGATTCGCTTGCTCCATCTGAGCTTTGTCTGGAATGCGATATGGCAGGCCTGCGTAGGCATCACCTTGGTGGTACTCGCTTTTGTATATGGCTGCCTCGGCAAGGGACAGCTATTCCAGTATCTGGGGTGGATCCAGCCAAGGAGGGCTGTCTATTGGCTTTATGCGCCGTTAGCCGGGATCGGAGGCGCACTCTTGGCTATTTATGCGATACGGCTCGGGGGCAGCGGACTTGGCCATGCTCCTGCGTCGACTCTGCTTTATGGAGTCACGCTTGGCCCCATTGTTGAAGAGATCTTGTATCGCGGACTGGCGTTCTCGGGGGTTTACGTCCTCGCTTGCAGCTTCAAGGTGGCTGGCACCTGGAGATTTATCATCACGATCGTCGCCACCGCGGTTGTATTCGCAGGCTCGCACCGCACGTCGGGAGCCCTGCCTTTTTTTCTTATTTTCGGAATGGGCTTGGGTTACGGATTGATGCGCTGGCGCGCCCGGTCGACTGCCGCCTCGGCCCTTATGCACATTGCATACAATCTCACGGTGGCCGCCGCGATGAGTCTAAGCTGAAGTTGCTGCTTCGTACGCAGCATGTTCGCGTTTCGCTTCGCGGACCTGAAGCAGCTGTTCGCCAACTGTATGTTTGGGCACGTAGCAGTAGTCGGACATGACTTGGAGGATGGTAGCGCTCTTCACGTTTCGTTTCTGAATCGATGCCATGTGAACTCGAAGACACCGTTGCAGGGCTTCAGGGGAAATTGTGACAGGCCCATCACAGTTCTTACCGGCGACGGTCGCCCCTAGCCATCCTTGTTCGATCCAGTAAAGGATCTCTGTTTTCCGCACTTTCATGATCGCGGCAAGGGTGGTGATGGAGAACAGGTCGCATCTGAGGTCGCGCAGCGATATGTCACGTCGTTTGCAAAGGCCACGAATCGCAATGGTACTGCGACCTATTTTCTTGGCCACGACTTCGATGGGGTGAACAACGAGCAGTTCGCGGACCTGATCGACCTCGTCCTCTTTCCAGGGACGCCGGTTCGAGTCCTGAAGACTGCCGGCGATCAGCTGCAGGCAGTCACGCTTTGAGCGCCCGGAAAGCATCTGCAACTTCTGAATATGCTGGCCGAGCTTCAAGGCATTGAGCCCGCGAGCTTGCTGTGCGAATGCCTGTTGTTCTACTGTCCACTGTTTCCTGCTCGTCGCGTGGGGTGCGCTCATGCCTGCCATCCTCCAGAAAGAACCCTCTACTTACCTACGGCAGATTTTTCGGTCTTCTGTGCACAC
>CAXTVG010000217.1:0-4518 GCA_964247505.1 uncultured Acidobacteriaceae bacterium | reverse complement strand
CCGGGTCGATCGTAAGCGTCAGGGCGGAAACCCCGCTCAGGTTGAGCGTGTAGGTTTCGTCCTGGGTAGTCGAGCCGCCGGGGCTGAAGTTCCAGCCCTGGCGCAGCAGTTCGCGGCCGGTTCCGTCGGTCAGCGCCCATTCCTGGGAGCGCTCATGCTGAGGCTCCTCGAAGTGCAACCGCATGCGGCCGACCCGCTGCGGCACGTCGAAGCGCAGGGTGATCGCCGCTGGGCCTGGTAAAGCGGCCTGCCAGGGGCCTTTGCTGCCAGGAACCAGCGCGTTTTCAACCGGAAAATCCGGCATTTCGGAGCTTACTTCCACCCGAGCCAGGGCGTCCAGGTCGAGCCACCCCGCCTCGCCCGCGTTCGTCTTCCCTTCACCGCCCACCTGTTTGCGCATCGCGTTCCGCTCCCCTTTGTTCCTGACAAGCTATGGACCTATTCTGCTATAACCAGTTCTTATTGGGCCCACATGGCAAATCTTATGGCAAAGCACCCTTCCCCCGCAGCGGAGCCGCTCCCACCCAAACCTGAACACGGTACCAGCGTCACCACCGCCTTCCAGCAGATACGCGAGCTGATCGTGCTGGGCCGGCTTTCGCCCGGAACCTGGGTGGTGGAGGGCGACCTGGCGGAGCGCCTGAATATCAGCCGCACCCCGGTGCGCGCGGCCCTGCACTGGCTGCAGCAGGAGGGCTACGTCCACGAGCACCGCACGGCGAACAAGTGCCGCATCGTGGTGGCGCCGCTCACCAAGGAAGATGCGGGCGAGCTGTACAGCATTATCGGGCACACCGAAGGGCTCGCCGGCCGGCATGTGGCGGCCCTGCCGGCGCCCGGGCGGACCGCGCTGGCAGGGAAAATGTCGAAGCTGAATGAGCACCTTGCGAACGCCAGGGAAAGCTCCGCAGGCCTGGGCTCCATCTTCGATCTCGACCGCCAGTTTCACGCGCTTTTGGTAGAGGCCGGCGCGGGGCCGCGCTTGCTGGCCCTGCATCGCTCGGTGGAGCCGCAGGCGGAGCGGTACTGGCGGCTCTACGCGTCCTCCATCCTGCACGATCTGCAGCTTTCGGTCGCCGAGCACGAGGAAGTGATTGAAGCGGTGCGGGCCGGCGACGCGGACGCCCTTGAGCGCTCGCTCCAGATGAACTGGACCTGCGGGTGGGAGCGCCTGAGCAAGGTCATGGACGTATTCGGCGAACGGGGCAGCTGGTAGCTCAGGAGCTCGGGAAGCGCAAGTCCAAGAGGTCGAGCTCGCGCTCGAGCTTTCTGTGCGTTTCGCCGCCGATTTTGCCTTCGATCTCCAGGCGCATCAGCTCTTCGCGCTCGACCGATCGCAGTTTCGCCGAGAGCGCTTCCAGCTCTTCCTGCCGGTGGGCCGCGGAGGCTTGCTGCCGTTCGCCTTCCACGAGAGCGTCCAGGCGCTGCCGGTAAATGCGCCCGATCAGCTCTGTGACGACCTGGTCCCGGTCGCCGTGCCGCTCCCGCTCCAGCACCGCAAGCGCGGCCGTGGTCAGCTGCCGCCTTGCTCCCTGCTCTTCCTGCTGAAGATGGGGCGACGCGGAAACGTGGAGCCGGCGGATGATCCACGGCAGCGTGAGCCCCTGGCCAGTAAGCGAAACCAGAATCGCGGCAAAGGCAAGAAACAGGATTGCGGAGCGGTGAGGGAAAGGCGCGCCCGCATCGGTCACCTCCGGCAGCGATAAAGCCGCGGCGAGCGTCAGCACGCCACGCATCCCCGCCCAGCTGATCACAAACATTTTTCGTGGATTGCGCGGGCCCAGCGTGTCGCCCAGCAAGCGGCCCTGCACAAAGCGCGACGCGAAACCGGCCAGATACACCCACAGCAGACGCAGCGCCAGGATCAGCACCGAGACAAACGCGGCGCCCCCCAATAGCGACGGCCAGTGCAGCGGGCGCATGCCGTCGAGCACGGTGGACAGCTGCAGCCCGATCAGGAGAAACACAATCCCGTTCAGACCGAACTCAATCGTGTTCCAAACAGCGCCGGTTTCGAGCCGCGCCTCGGAGGTAAGCGCGAGCGAGTTTTTTCGCCCGACGTACAGGCCGCAGGTCACGGTAGCGAGCACGCCCGAGCCGTGGATCGTTTCGCCCAGCAGGTAGGAAAAATACGGAGCGGCCAGACTCACCAGGGTTTGCAGCGCGGAGCCCTGCACCGGGCGCTGAAAGAGCGAGGTAATCGCGCCCACGGCGAGCCCCGCCCCAATGCCCGCGGCGATCAATAGAAAGAGCTTTTCCGCGCCACCGCCGAAGGTCGGCAGGGTGCGCGAGGTGACCAGCGCCACAGTGAACTCGAGGGCCAGCAGGCCGGCAGCGTCGTTGACCAGGCTTTCGCCCTCGATCAGGTCGAGCAGCTCCTGCGGCAGGCCCACGCGGCGGCCGATGGCCGAGGCCGCGATCGCGTCGGTTGCGCCGAGCACCGCGCCGAGTACCGCGCCGGTCGACAAGGCGAAGCCCGTGAAAACGAGATGCGCCGCAAACGCCACGCCCACCACCGTGAACCCAACCGCGCCGAAAGCCAGCAGGAAAATGGGAAACAGATTGTGGCGAAACTCGCGCCACGAAGTGCCGAGCGCCGCGCTGTATAAAAGCGGCGGCAAGATCACCAGGAACACCATGGAAGGGTTGAGCGAAATGTCCGGAAATATGGGAACAAGCGAGAGCGCGAGACCGCCCACCACCATCAGGATGGGGTAGGGCACCTTGAACCGCTGCGCCGCCGCGCCCAGCAGCGCGGTGAAGGAGACCAGCAGCAGAAGGAGCAGCTCTGTCCTGTGGATGTTGTGCTCGGTCATGGCATTGACTTTACCGCGTGGGAGCGGGTCCGCGCGTTAGAGAATCTGGCAAACGCGCACTTGCCCGTTGCGGTACGGGCACGGGAGCCCGGCAACCGCGCGGTCGAGCACCACCCAGCTCACGCCCCGCTCCCGGCGCAGCCGCTCGAAATCCGCGAGCGTAAACCGGTCCCAACCGCGCAGCGCTTGCTGGTCGCGCTCCCAGTCGCCCACCAGCTGCGGAAACATGGTGACCTCGCCCGAATCTTTGTAGTAGTCGGCCAGGCGGCTGCGCTCGGCGATGGCGCGGAACCCGTGCGTGTCCTCGCCGGGCAGGTGCATGTACCGAGGGTTGAGCGCGAACAGGGCATTAACGGGCGTGTTGGCGCGGATCCAGAGAAAGCTCGCGACCCAGGCATTGCCGGAAGCGCGGCCGGGAAGCTCGATGTGGGGGCTCGCGGGATACAGCGACCGGTTCATCGCGAACATGCCCGCGGCCAGCGGAACAAACAGGAGCGCCCAGCGCCAGACCCGCTTTTGCAGCACATATTCGGCGAGCAGGCCGCCGCACATGAGGAAGAAAACGGTGTAGATGAGGTGAAACGAGCGCATGGGCTGCAGGCGCTGGAGCGAGTCGAAGCGCGGGCTGAGCGAGAAAACGAGCTCCACCGCTGTAGAGACAACACCGAACAGGATCAGGGCCCGCGCGACCCGCTGAAACAGCGGCGAAACCGCGCGGAGCCTCGCGCGTGTGAACCAGTACAGAATCGCAAGCGGCGCGGCCGCGCCCACCCACTCCCACCAGCGCCACACGGAGATGAAGAAAATCGCGCGGGAGTAGAGAACTTCGTGGTATGCGCCCGTGGAGGGTTGGAGAGAAAAGCTGTGAAACACAGAAGGCGCGGGCACAAGAGCCGCGCGCGCTGGTGCGGCTGCCCGGTTGAAGAGCAGGTAAATGCCGATGAAGCCGACGGTGTACACGACCATCTGCGGGTGTACTAAACCGGCGAGTACCAGCCAAACGAGCACGCTCGCCTTACCGCCGCGCAGAAATGAAGCCACCGCGAGCAGCGAAAGCGGCGTGGAAAGCGAGCGCGCCGTCATGTACGGATCGGCGATGGGCAGCGCCGTTCCCGCGACTGGGACCGTTTGCACCAGCGCAAGCACGGCAACCGCGGCCCAGCTTGCGCGCTCAGTAGTAAAAAGCGCGCGAGCCAGCCGCCAGCCGGAGAGCAGGAGCAGAAAAACGCCGAAGCAGTAGAAGGCAAAGATCGCAGCATCCGCACCGACGTGCGAAACACGCGCGCACTCGCCGACGATTGCAGCCAGGTGCGACATCTTGCCGTGCATCATGAAGAACTCCGGCTCGCCCTGGTAGAGGCGATGATTCAGGAACAGCTTCACAGCGGGCACATAGATTTCTGCGTCGTCGACGCCGAGATGGTAGCCCTGGACCAGAATGGCGAGCACGGATAGCAGCAGCAGCCATAAAGCAATGCGGGCGCGGTTCCACAGAAGGCCTCGCTGCATCAGCGCCGGAGCCAGAGCTCGGCCTGGGTTGCTTCCGAAATCTGCGCTGGCAATGGGGTGCCCGCGAGCCGCTGCGCTGCATCGTCCTTGAGAAACGCAGGATGCGCCAGCCCCCATGCGTTGAGGCGGTACTGCACCGCTGTTTGCAGCACCCCCGCGCCGTACGTGATGCTTCTAGCCAGATTGATCGAGG
>CAXTVG010000216.1:3761-4546 GCA_964247505.1 uncultured Acidobacteriaceae bacterium | reverse complement strand
GGGCTACGCCCTGCTGCCCATCCTGCGCAACACCTATGTCGGCATCCGGGGGGTCGAGCCCGCGGTGGTCGACGTAGCCCACGCCCTCGGCATGTCTGGCTGGCAGCGGCTTACCAAAGTCGAGCTGCCGCTGGCCGCCTCCGTCATTCTCGCCGGACTCCGCACCGCAAGCGTCACGGCCGTCGGCATCGCGACCATCGCGGCCGCAGTAGGCGCGGGCGGCCTGGGCGAGTTCATCTTCCGCGGCGTCGCCTCCGTCGACAACCGGCTGGTGCTGGCCGGAGCCATCCCCGCCGCGCTGCTCGCGCTCGCGGCGGATACGCTGCTCGGCTTTGCGGAATCGCGCCTGAAAGTTCCCGGACGGGAGCGCTCATGACGCGAGCCCTGCCGCTGCTTCTGTGCCTGCTGCTGACCGCCTGCGCCCCGCCCCGCTTCGACCGCCCCGTCATCGGCGCGAAAAACTTCACCGAGCAGGTCGTTCTCGGCGAGCTCCTGGCCCAGCACATAGAAGCCCGCACCGGCCTCAAGGTCGAGCGCCGCTTCTACCTCGCGGGCTCCTACATCGCGCAGCAGGCCATGGTCTCCGGCCGCATCGACGCCTACGTCGAGTACACCGGCACCGCGCTCACCGCGATCCTTAAGCAGCCGCCCGTCCGCATGCCCGACCCCGCGCAAAACCAGGCCGCCTCGCTTGCCATCGTCCGCAAGCTGTACCGGCAGCGCTACAATATCGTCGCTACAGACCCGCTCGGTTTCGAGAACACCTTCGCCATGATCGTCCGGCC
>CAXTVG010000216.1:0-3751 GCA_964247505.1 uncultured Acidobacteriaceae bacterium | reverse complement strand
ACCAGACCCCGGCCCAAACCCTCTCCCAAGCCGTCCCGCAAGCGCCGAACTGGCGCCTGGGCGTGGGCTACGAGTTCGAAGAGCGCCCCGACGGACTGCACGGCCTCGAGCGCGCCTACGGGCTGAGGTTCGCGGGCGCGCCGCGCACCATGGACCTTGGCCTGCTCTACCGCGCGCTCGGCTCGCATCAGGTCGACATCATCGCCGGCAACTCCACCGACGGCCCCATCGCCGCCCAGCACCTCAAGGTCCTCGCCGACGACAAGCGCTACTTCCCGCCCTACCAGGCCGTGCCGCTGGTGCGTGAGGAGGCACTGCAACACTGGCCCCAGCTCCGCGCCGCCTTCGCCGACCTCGCGGGCAAAGTTTCCGCCGACGATATGCGGGAGATGAACGAAGCCGTCGACGGCGAGCACCGCGACGTCGCCGACGTAGTCCGCCTCTTCCGCGCCGCACACAATCTCTAAGCTGACCAAGAACGAATACGGTGGCCCCACATCTAGCAGATGAGATGTGGGTTATCGTGAGCGAAAGCTCACGACCGAACTCACCCAAGAACCCGAGGATGAAATGCCCGACCAACCTGAACCCTGGCTCCGCGGCACGCTCGCGCAAGTCCCCGCAGTCCCGCGAGCCGTCCTCCACGCCCTCCAGCTCGCCGAGGAAAACATCACCGCGTGGCTCCCGCAGCTCACGGATGAAGAAATCCACGCCAAACCGCACGGCCTCACCCCGTTCGCCTTCCACGTCCGCCACATCGCGCACTCCCTCGACCGCCTCCTGACCTATGCCGAGGGCGATGCGCTCAACGTGATCCAGCGCGCCGCGCTCCACGTCGAGCTTGAACCCGGCATCACCCGCGAAGCCCTCCTGTCCGAGTTCCGCAGCACTCTGCGCGAGGCCGATACCCGCATCCGCGCCCTGCCGCTCGCTGAGCTCGAACAGCCACGCCAAGTAGGCGCGCAGCAGCTCCCAACCACCCTCGGCGGCTTGCTCGTCCACCTCGCCGACCACACCCAGCGCCACGCGGGCCAGGCTGTGACGACCGCGAAGCTATTGCTGGCACTGCGTAAGACGTCGTGAGCTTTCGCTCACGAGAACCCACATATCAAACGCGAGACGTGGGGCACCCGTGTTTGTCGGAGAACCACGTTCTAAAGGTGGGACGTGGCGTCCGCTCTTACTTGCGTGCCGTTCCGGCTAGCCCGCCAAAGCTGCTACTCTAGCCCGAGCCGACTTGCCAGCACCCGACAACCCGCACACCTGGACGCCCAGCCACAACCCCTGGCTCGTCGCCCTCACTGTCACCCTCGCCACCTTCATGGAGGTGCTCGACACCTCCATCGCCAATGTCGCGCTGCCCCACATCGCGGGCTCGCTCGGTGCCAGCAGCGACGAGGCCACCTGGGTCCTGACCAGCTACCTGGTTTCGAGCGCGATCGTGCTGCCCATCTCCGGCTGGATGCAGAACCGCTTCGGCCGCAAGCGCTTCTACATGAGCTGCGTGGTGCTGTTCACCGTGTCCTCGGTCCTGTGCGGCTTTGCGCCCTCGCTCCCGATCCTGATCCTCACCCGTATCCTGCAGGGCGCGGGCGGCGGCGGGCTCGCCCCCAGTGAGCAGGCCATCCTCGCCGACACCTTTCCGGTCGCGAAACGCGGCCAGGCCTTTGCGGTCTACGGCATGGCGGTGGTGGTCGCCCCCGCCATCGGCCCCACGCTCGGCGGCTGGATCACCGACAACTACAACTGGCACTGGATTTTCTTCATTAATCTCCCTATCGGCCTCCTGTCGCTTTTCTTGAGCAACCGCATGGTCGAGGACCCGCCCTACCTCCACGAGCGCCGCGAGGAAGCCGCCCGCGCGCAGGTTGACTTTGTGGGCCTCGCAACGGTCGCGGCAGGCGTCGGCTCGCTCGAGTTCGTCTTCGACAAGGGCCAGGAAAAAGACTGGTTCGGCTCGGACCTTATCACCACTTTCGCGGTCATCGCGGTCTGTCTGCTGGTCTTCTTCGTGATCTGGGAGTGGCGCCACAAAAACCCCATCGTCGACCTCAAACTGCTGCGCATCCGCAACTTCGGCACCTCGGTAGGCCTGCAATTTATCCTGGGCATGGTCCTGTTCGGCACCACCGTGCTCATCCCGCAGTTCCTCCAAAGCCTGCTGGGCTACACAGCCGAGCGCGCGGGCATGGCCTTGTCCCCCGCAGGCTTCGCGCTGATGTGCATGATGCCGGTCGCCGGCAACCTCGTCGGCCGCGTCCGCGACCCGCGCAAGCTGGTCGCCATCGGCTATGCCATCACCGCCATCGGCCTTTACAACCTCACCCGGCTCGACCTGGACGTGAGCTTCGGCACCATCGCCCTGTGGCGCACCTTTCAGGTCCTGGGGCTCGCGTTTGTGTTCATCCCCATCAGCACGCTCAACTACGTCGGCGTGCCGCGCGAGAAAAACAACCAAATCTCCGCGCTTTCTAACTTCGCCCGCAACCTGGGCGGGTCGTTCGGCACCGCCATGCTCACCACATTCCTCGAACGCACCGCGCAAACCCACCAGGCTACGCTCGCGGTCAACGCGACCGCGGGCGGCTACGCGTACTCAAACTTCGTCGCGCAAACCCGCGCGGCGCTCGAGAAAATGGGCCACGCCGGAGCCCAGCAACTCGCCGAAGGCCAGGCCTATAACGAGCTCATTCGGCAGGCCAACATGCTCTCGTACCAGAACGCTTTCTGGGTCCTAAGCGTCGCGATCGCCCTGCTCGTGCCTATCCCGTTCCTCATGCAAAAGCCCCCGGCGCGTCCCAAACCGGGCCGCGCCATGGAGCACTGAAAGTCCGGTGCAGCGCAATGCATGCGCCGGAGCAAGACGCACCGTGCGACAGGTCGCGTAAAGCCCTTTCCCATCGGGGTTGAGACCCCCGCCTGAGCCTCAATTCTCCGAGGGTGGCTCGACATGATCGATCACGATCGTGTCGAGCATCGCCTTCGTAGCTTCGAGCTTTAGGCCGAGCTGCTCCTGCAGCGCCGTGAAAAGCGGCGGGCCGGACACATCGGTTGCTGAAGCCGAGTCGAGAGCCCAGTGAAGTTCAAAGTCATACCGGCCGGGTAGGCCAGTCCTGTCCACAACAATGCGTCCAAGGTCGTCCCGGGCCGAGAGGGACAGGCTTGACGCTAGATCTGCCATGGAACAGCCCTGCACGGCCATATCGCCTGGATGGCCGTGGAGGAAGAGACACATCGGCCCTCGGACGCCCTGAATGACATCTCCGGCCTTCGATTCCCTGAGCTTCGGGCCGTTCTTGGCCGGGACCAGGGCGTAGACCGGCAGCTCCTTGTCCTGGTGGTGGACGGCTAACTTGAAGCGATCGGCGAGGAGCTGCTGGAGCATGGCGCTTCGCTCGTCCGCGGTGGGATTTTTCACGGCAGAAGGGTCGAACTTCGCCTCGATATCGAATCTCGTTGTGTCGAGCCAGGGAGGTCCGCCGGACCAGAGTCGGTCGTCATAGATCCGGTAGGCCTCCTGGATGACATACCGCAGCGTCACACCCGTGGCGGTAAGGCCGTCCGCGGTAAAGTTCAAGCGCCATCTGCCGTTGCCGGTTTTGTTTTGCCGAATTGACGCAACGTCGAATGCCGGCGTTTTAGCGGCGGTGTCTTGCCCGAAAGCCGGGGACATCGGAGCGGCGACGATCAGGGCCGCCACCAAAAGAATCTTGCGTGTTGCGCTTGGAACCGGCATCGGGAGCGCCCTCGT
>CAXTVG010000215.1:4076-4548 GCA_964247505.1 uncultured Acidobacteriaceae bacterium | reverse complement strand
ACGATGAAAAAACGGCGCGAAGACGGATTCACCCTAGTCGAGCTGATGATCGTCATGCTCATCATCGGCGTGCTCGCCGCCATCGCCGTCCCCAGCTACACCGCTTCCATCAAAAATGCCCGCGAAGCGACCTTCAAAATGGACCTCCAGGTCATGCGCGAAGCCATCGACAGCTATACCATGGACAAGGAAAAAGCCCCCCAGTCGCTCGACGACCTCGTGCAGTCCGGCTACCTTAAGGAGATTCCCCGCGACCCATTCACCCAAAGCAATACTACCTGGGTCCCCGACCAGGACGACACCCTCCAAAGCGTCGACCAAACGCAAGGCGGCATCAGCAACGTCCACTCCGGCTCCACCCAAACCGGCACGGACGGCCGCGAATACAGCGAGTGGTAAAGCCTAAAGGCTAAAACCGCCTGCGCGGCTGGCGGCCACTTCGTGGCGGGTCTTTGACGGAACACATGCACCG
>CAXTVG010000215.1:0-4066 GCA_964247505.1 uncultured Acidobacteriaceae bacterium | reverse complement strand
GTGGCCCTCCCGTTGGTCGGGGCGGACTGATCGTTGGAATAGAAGAAACACGGGTGCCCCACGTCTCGATTCTGAGACGTGGGTTCTCCTTCGCGAAAGCGAAGGACCGTTTTCAGCTCTGACCCGAATGAGCGGACAGACAGGTACGGCCCATGGATGCCGTTAACCAATCAGAACGAAAACCGGATCCCACCTGCAACACACCGCTGCGCCTGCGCGAAATACACGGTCGTCCCATCCTGCGAGAGAAACGGCCGATACCCCTGCGCCAGCAGATTCCGCACATCCAGGATCGCCTCTACCCGGCCAGTCCCCACCCGCTCCAGGTGCAAAGGCTGGCGCACCGAAAGCCCCAGATACGCATCCGGCGCGCCCCCGGCAAACGGCGCCACCGCGGTCACCGTGTCTACCGGCTGCCACCGGTAGCTGCCCCGCACCACCGTCCCCGTCGAAGCAAACCGCGTTCCCACAGAAACCGACGCCCTCTGCGTATTCCGCCCTGCAAGCACCGGTTCCGCGCCCGCGGGAGCCGCAATCGCCTCGCCCATCGCGTACCGGAACGACATCCAGGTATCCGGGCTCAACTGGTCGCGCAGCAGCGCCATCACCCCGCCATGGCTGTATCCCTGGCCCGAAACCGCGATAATCCCCGTCCCCGGGTCATACAGCACGTCGCGGCTGTCGATCGCCGCCTTGTCGCCCCAGCCCTCCACCACAGGGTGCGCCAGTACATCGTCGAAAATGCCCAGTTCGCCCGTCCAGCTGCCAACTTTCCGCGTAAACGCGAGCTCTTGGTGCAGCCCCTCTTCCATCGCCAGCCGCCCAGCAGTCTCCACCAGCGCCGGCATGTCCTCCTGGGCTTCCCGCTCCAGCGCGTCGGCCCCAGTCATGGTCCGCGCCGTGCTCACCTTGTACTCCAAAACGCCGCCGTCCACCGGCGCTGCGAGCGAAGCAAACGGATGGCTCCCCGCCACGGTCTCGCCGCCCAGCCGCGCCGCCGCAAGCTCCGTCCCCGCGCTCATGCTCAGCAAATCGCCCATCCGCACCGTGCTCGACGACCGCACCCGCAGCGTTTCAAGGCCCTCACCGCCCGCGCCTGCAATCCCCGGCCGCTCCGCGAACGTCACCACGGTAGTCATGGAGCGGTCCGGCGAAAGCTCCTGCCGGTATGCGGCTGTGGTCGCCGCGCGAGCCAACCCATCCGGCCCAGCCGCTACCGAGCCGGCCACCGCAAACGCCCTGCCACTTTCGTTCGAAGCAGCCCACCGCGCCCGCTGCTCCATGCCGCCCTCGCCGAACCGCGCGAGCCCGGTTTCCGTAGACGCGCCCCAGGTCACACGATCCGCTGCGTCATTGGTATCCTCAATCAACACCGGCCCCTGCAGGTCTTTGTTCCCGTTTTTTGCCGCCAGCCGGGCCACGTCCGTGTCCAGCACCCGCAGCAGCGGCCGGTTGGTCGAAAGCCGCAGCGTCCAGTCCCAATCGTCCTCAGGGCTGTTCGGCGCACGCTTTTCCGCGGGCAGCCAGTCCAGCGCCTGGTACAGGTTAGCGAGGGTAAGGTTCACGACGGCGCGGGTATTCGCAAGCAAACGCAGGTCGGGGCGGATCGCCGGCAGCAGCAGGGAAGCGGTCGCCTTCACCTGATACACGCCCGCGCCCACCCGAGGCAGCGCATAGCGCCCGCGGTCGTCGGTAAAAGTCCGGGCAATCACGGCATACTGCGCATTCAGGAGCTCGACCGCCGCGCCCACCTGTGGCTTTCCCGAGCGGTCCCGCACCACGCCCGAAACACCCGAGCGCATGGCCACGTCGAACACACCCGCGGAAGCCCGCTGCGCCTGCCCGTCTGGCGGGATTGTGATGGCCCCCGCAACGAACGCTAGAGCAAAGCCGGCGAATCTGGAAGCTGGTTGCATCAATTGCGTAATCTGGATCCGTTTCTTTGCGCTTGCCCCTCAAGCTCGTGCCGGGTCCGGCTCTTCTGGCCAGTCTCCCTTTCGCGTTCCGTGTTTCGCAGTGTAGCGCAGATTCACAAAACCTGCCCGGACCTATTCCACAGCAAACGGCGCGGTCTGTGCAATTTCCTGCTTCGACACCGCATCGTCAACGCTCACCTTCAGGCTGTACTTGCCCACCGGCAGGCTCGCCAGCGGCACGCTTTTCGCCAGCGTCAACTGGTCCGAGCCGCCCCCCATCGCCGCCGACTGCGCATCGGTCGTGAAAATCGTCTTCCCATCCGTCTGGTTGATGATCTGGTACTGGATCGTCGCGCCGTTCTTCTTGCTGTCCTGGTTGATGCCCAGGTTATACACCTGCATCCAGAAGTTCAGGTTCTGGTTCTTATGGAAGATTGCCGGGGCCGCCGCGCTTGGCGCAACCGCCGGCAGCAGCTTGGTGTTGCCGATGATGAAGTTTCCGGCACCAATTTCCTTGGACGGCACCTTCTCCATCTTCGCCGCGAGAATCAGCGACGAAGCCGCCAAACGGTCGTCGTCGTAACGCGGCACCACCACGCCCTGCGCCCAGGTTCCGATGTGGTCCGGATTGTTCACGTCCTTGATCGCGATATCCACGCGGTAGCGCCCCGGACGCAAGGGCAGCGACTTCCAGTACAGCTGCGAATTGTTCATCAGCGTCGGCAGCAGCTCGCTCGGCTCCTCGACCTCCACCGTGTCCTCGAAGCTCTGCACAATCTTGCCCGTAATCGAGCTCACCCGGCCGATAATGTGCACCTTGCCGGTCGAAACCCCGTCCTTGGTCTGGAACGTGATGTTCTTGTTCCGGATTTGCAGCGTGATCGGCATCAGCACCGTGTCGTCGGTGACCTTGACGTAATCCGTCCGCACATCGAATGGGAAAAACGGCCCGTTCAACACCTTGTGCGACGACAGGAACTCCGAAAGCTTCAGGTCCTGGAACTTGATCACCGGCGGTGCCTGCAGCTTCGCATACCGCTCCAGCCGGTCAAACTCCTTGGACTGCTGCATGCTGCTCATCGGGCCGGTGCCCAGGTTTTCCAGGCCGCCCTTGAATCGGTCGGCTTGCTTGGCCTGCCCCATCTGCTCGTACATGGTCTGGCCCGCTCCCGGTACGTGCAGCAGCGCGTCTTTTTCCGAGCGGTCCAGCGTCATGTGGTAATCCCCGCACATGCAGGTGTCCACAAACTCGATGTCCACGTTGTCGCCCACACCCTCAATGTACCGGTAGTGCCATGTCTCGAACGGAAACGTCGACGTTTCCCCGCCGCCTTCTTCCATGGGCCGGTCATAGCTGCCGCCCGACGGGTGCGAGTCGATCGAATCCGGCTTTCCGTAGGAAATGTACATGTGCCCGCGGTCGGTCATCCAGCCCGGCTTGCCCGCCGCGAAATGCTCGTTTGCATAGGCAATGCGCCGGTAGTGCTCGTCCCGGAAGGTGTTCTCGGGCGACTCCGGATCAGGGTTGCGCCGCTGCCAAAACTGCTCAATGAATGCGTCCCGCTCCTCATCGTTTGAAAGCGATTTAAACGCCTTCATCTCCTGGTCGGTGATGATCCACCGCACATCCTCGTTCACCCACTTCTTGTACGGCCCCTTCAATTCCTGCCGCAGCTCCCGCTGCTGCGTGAACTGCTCCTTGTCCGACAGCTTGCGGTTCAGCGGGCTCGCGGGGTCAGCTTTCCCGCCGGGGTCGTTTACCGGACGCTCCGCATCGAGCAGCGCCTGCGCCGCTGCCGCGTTGGCCTTGGCCGAGGACATATCGACATCGACGCTGGCAGCCGCGGGCTCGGTCCCCGCCGGCGCGGCCGCCTGCTGCGCGTGCGCGGCTCCAGCCAGCGTCAACGTAAGCGCAGCCGAGGCCACAGCGAGCAGGGAAGGGCATTTTTTACTGGAAGGGCGAAGCCGGAAAAGGAAATTCAACATGAAGCGGGCACTCCTTTGAAGCAGCCTTCATTCTATGGGGCCGCGCTCAGGAGGAGCAAGGGACAAGCCAACTTTCCTCGAAACAGTTGCATCGCTGAACACAACCCCAAGCAAAACGGTTAGCCGCCACCTTCAAGCAGTCCTGCCGAAGACCCGCTCCTCCA
>CAXTVG010000214.1:4328-4578 GCA_964247505.1 uncultured Acidobacteriaceae bacterium | reverse complement strand
CCCCCTCGCCCGCCAGCGCCGTGCCTGCGTTCTGCTTTCACTTCGGCGTCTGGGTGTACAGCTTCGGCGAGGGCAAGTACTACTACGACCAGTTCTACGCTCCCTGGCGCGTTTACCAGGCCCCGATCCTCGGTGTTGCCGGCAACCACGACGGTGTGGTCTACAAAGGCGCGCGCGGCCCCCCCCGCGCCGCGGGGGGTGGCGCCCGGTGCGCGCCCGCCGCGGTGCGGGGCCCCGCGTCCCCCCCCCC
>CAXTVG010000214.1:1358-4318 GCA_964247505.1 uncultured Acidobacteriaceae bacterium | reverse complement strand
TTTTACACCTTCGACGCCCCTTTCATTCGCCTGCTCGCGGTTTACAGCAACGTGCTTGAAGATCCCGGCGTGATCTCGTCGGAAGGCAACACCCGCCCCAGCCTCAACGACTCGCAAATCGCTTTCCTGGAAGCCGCCCTCACCCGCTGCAAAACGGAAAGCTACAAAGGAGCGGTGGTCATCGTCGTCCACCATCCGCCCTACACCGCGGGGACCACACACGGCGGCTCCCCAAGAATGCTCCAGGATCTCGACCAGGCCGCCAACAACGCCGGCTTCTGGCCCCATGCCGTCTTTTCCGGCCACGCCCACAACTACCAGCGCTTCACCCGCACCCTCAACCCCGGCACAACCGGCGCGACCGACGTCGCTTACATCGTCGCTGGCAACGGCGGCCACGCCCTCGACGCTATCCGCAAAATCAATAACGCGCCTATCCGCGTCCCCTACGTCGTCGACAACACCCTGACGCTCGAGAATTACGACGATACCCATTACGGTTTCCTCCGCGTCACCGCCGACCCACTTACGCTGCGCATCGAGTACCGCCAAGCCAACGGCGCCGCGACGCCGTTCGACGTGGCCCAGATAGACCTCCAAACCCGGACGGTGAGCTGAGGCCGCCGTACAATCTCCATGTGGCCGCAATCTCCATCCAGCAGCCGGGAGCTCACCATGCGAGCCGCCGTCCGTTTTCCGCTTCCTGGCCCCTGTTCTGGCTCGCGCTCTTCGTCCGCATCGCCTACATGACCCTGGCCCACACCTGGCGGGTGCGCCCCTATGGCGACCACTTCCAGTTCGGCTGGGAGATGGCGCGGATCGCCCGCGCGCTGGTCACGGGCTACGGCTACGCCGACCCCTTCAACGGCCACACCGGGCCAACCGCCTGGGTCACGCCCGCTTACCCACTGCTGATCGCGGGCGTCTTCAAGCTCTTTGGCGTGTATACGGCGTTTTCTGCCTGGATTCTGCTCGCGATCGACTGCGTCCTGAACGCGCTCATGGTGCGGACCACCTACGAGATCGCCTCCCGCTGCTTCAACACAAATGTCGCCCGCTGGTCGGCCTGGATCTGGGCCTTGTATCCAGCGGCCATGCAATACGCGGTGAAGTGGATTTGGGAGATGACCCTGACCGCGTTTCTGTTCTCGTGGGTGCTGGTGCTGGCGCTCCGGATGCGCGGGGTGGGCGGCCGCGAAGGCGATGGGCCGACCCTTCGCCGCTGGGCCATCTTCGGCCTGCTTTGGGGACTGATCGCGCTTTCCAATCCTGAAATCTGCATCATGCTGCCCGTGATGGGCATTTGGATTTTGGCCGGCGCTGGCCGCGGATGGCCTCGCCAACTGGGCAAAGCCGCGCTCGCCGCGGTCGTGTGCCTGGCCTTGATTGCCCCTTGGAGCCTCCGCAACTGGCACGCCTTTCATCACTGGGTTCCCCTGCGCGGCAACTTCGGCGCGGAGCTCTATCTCGGCAACGGCCCCGGCGCGGTCGGTCTCCTGATGGAGTACAACCACCCCGGTGAGAGCGCCGGCCAGCTGCGGCTATACCGCGAGATGGGCGAGGTCGCCTATGTCCACATGCGCGGCGACAATGCCAAGGCCGTCATCCGGGCGGATTGGCCCCGCTTTTCTTGGCTCAGCGTGAAGCGCTTTTACTATTTCTGGTTTTCCGTTCCGCACCCTTCCGACGATGCCCCTTGGGTGGAGTACGGGCGCAATCTCAACTACCAGTTCACCTCCATTGCCGGGCTGCTCGGCCTGGTTTTGGCTTTGCGGCGGAAAGTCCCCGCCGCTGGCTTGTTCGCCTGGTGCTTCGCTCTTTTACCGCTGCTCTACTACTTCGTAACGGTGCATGCGCGCTTCCGCCACCCCTTTGAGCCTTTGATCGCGATCCTGGCTGTGTACCTGTTCCAGTCCGCCGAAAAGACCTGGCGCTTCCCCTTGCTCCGGCGAACCTCGACCAACCTTCATCCGGCGATTGACCTGGAAGGCGCACCCCGCTAGACTAGAAAAGTTCCGAAAATATTCGGCGCCGGCTCCTGACTGCTTCTTGCCTGTGGCTTCCCCAGGCGGAAACCTTAAGCTCACATGCACTGTGTGTGTCGAGGTACGCAGTCAGTCCTTGCGTCGGCTGGGCGCAGTGTCGCCGGCATCGAGAGGAAATACCATGTACGCAGTGATCCGTACCGGCGGCAAGCAATATCGCGTGGCTCCGGGCGATGTTTTGAAGGTAGAAAAGCTCGCCGCCGATGAAAACGGCGCGGTGGAGTTCGGGGAAGTCCTCGCGTTTTCGGGCGATGCCGGCTCGGTCGCCAAACCGGCGGACGGTGCCAAGGTGCTCGGCACCGTCGTAGGCGAAGGCCGCGGCGATAAGATCCTGGTTTTCCACTACAAGCGGAAGAAGCAATACAAGAAGCTCCAGGGCCACCGCCAAAGCTTCACTCAGGTCAAAATCAACGAGATCCAGGTCGGCGGCCAAAGCTTTACCGCGCAAGAAGCGGTAGCGGCTCAGGCCGGGGCATAAGGGGGAGCGATGGCACATAAAAAAGGACTGGGAAGCTCCAAAAACGGCCGCGACTCAAACGCACAGCGGCTTGGCGTCAAGCGCTTCGGCGGTGAACTCGTGACCGGCGGCTCGATCATCGTCCGTCAGCGCGGGACACGCCTGAAGCCGGGCACCAACGTAGGGATCGGCAGCGATGACACGCTGTTCGCCAAAATCGATGGCCGGGTCAAGTTCCTCGACCGCGGCCGCACCGGCCGCTTTGTCGCGGTTGAACCGATTGCGGTACAAACCCCCGCAAGTCAGGAAGTCGCCGCCGACTAGCCGCTTGCGTACTGGAGTGAAAGCGGTACCTTCGGGTGCCGCTTTTGTTGCTTTCAACGGGTTGCGCTGCAAGCAGGTTGTGGAACTCGAGCCGGCCCCGAGCGGGCAATCCCCGCGCAAGCAGGCCTTACCAC
>CAXTVG010000214.1:0-1348 GCA_964247505.1 uncultured Acidobacteriaceae bacterium | reverse complement strand
GGTCAAGTTCCTCGACCGCGGCCGCACCGGCCGCTTTGTCGCGGTTGAACCGATCGCTATGCAGGCTCCAGCCAGCCAGGAAGTCGCCGCCGACTAGCAGCTGCGTCCTGCGCTCAAAACGACGCCTTCGGGCGTCGTTTTTTGTTGATCAATAGAACTCCCCCTTTCAGCGAGCTGGGTTCGGTCCGGACGTTTGCAGCGGAAGCTAACCGGCGCGCCCTTTGAACCGCTCTAAAATCGCGTCCACCGTAGCCTCCACGCCGGAGATAAAGGGCACTGTCTCCGCTTGCTTGCCGCTCACGCCTAATTTCAAGGCGAGCTCATTCCATTTCATCAGCCGGGAAGCCGGCGACAGCCCGTGGGGCAGGCGCTTCGGCTCGGGGCGCCAGATATAAAAGGCCCATAAGGCAGTCGCGAAATAATTGCAGTATTCGTTGATTGACGCCACGACATTCTGAACATGTGGAGACATGTTCAGAGTTGCGCCATTGCACAGGTCTGCGAGACTCAGTACACAAAGACCGAAGGCAAGCCCAATAGGGCGACTCCGCAGGCACATGCCCAGCCGCCGGATCTGGCCGATGAGCATCGATAAAAGTGAAAGCTCGAAAACGCAGAGGCAAAGCACAAAAGAAACGCTGATTTCGTTCAGGAGGAGCTGCAGACTGCTTACGCCGAACACCGGCAGGTGGGCAGTTGCCGCAAGCAGCAATGCGAGAAACACTGCCCAGCGAAACAAAATGAGCGCCGCGGAAGATAAGCCTGGCAGCGGTTGCAGGCTTCTGCGCAGCAGGGCGGCCAAGACAAAGAAAACACAGATGCCGGAGGCAATATACAGAAACCAGTAGGCCGATTCGCTTGCAATTGCAAACTTGCGGGGCGCGATGTCGAACGGCAGTAGCCCCCTTAGCAGGGGAGGGTAAATCAAAGACCCAAAAAACTTTAAAAGGACAAAGATTCGAAAGGCGCGGTAGCTTGGAGGCGTCTCGTCGAAAGGTTGAGCCTGGGCTCTCTTGGTTTCTTTCTCCTTTTGACGATTTTCGCCCGCGTGGATTGAAATCAGGACAAGCAGCCACATCATCGGCTCTGCCCTGCTTAGCATGTCGGTGCTATGTGTGCAATCCACGGGCAGGTCTCAATGCTCCCATCGGCGAGCCTGAGACCCGCAGCCACTCATAACCAATGTTCGGCCATAGGCCGGCTTACCACTCCCATTTGTGCATCGGGTTGTTCGCCGCGGAGTTGGCGGAAACAGAAATGCTCTGGGAACCAGCCGCGAAAATTCCAGCGGCAACGAAAAGCATAGCAACAAAGCGGACAGACTTCATCATTCTGGCATCTCCAGGAG
>CAXTVG010000213.1:0-4578 GCA_964247505.1 uncultured Acidobacteriaceae bacterium | reverse complement strand
GTGGTGCACAGGGGAGGATTTGAACCTCCGTAGCTCCTAGGAGCGGCAGATTTACAGTCTGCTGCCATTAACCACTCGGCCACCTGTGCCCATTTTCGCTTTCCACGCTCGCACACAAACCGGAACAGCTCTCGACGAGCTCCCCAACCTGCCACACTCTTGTACTTGGATTGTGTGGAGCTGGCGAAGGGACTTGAACCCCCGACCGTCTGATTACAAATCAGATGCTCTACCAACTGAGCTACGCCAGCCCGTCTCGGGCGCAGAAAAGCAGCGCACAAGGTTGGAGCCTAGCACACCGGCGACATGGCTGCAATACCTAGGGCGGCCCCACAAAACAATCATGGATGCCCGTCCGGCGTTCTTGCCTTGGCGATGAAGCGCCACTGCCGCCCATCCAGCACGTAGTAGTACGTTTCCCCGTTAGCCACGCGAGGGATGCCCAGCAATCGGCTGTCGCGGCGAAATTTAATCGTCCTCAGGTCCGCAGAGCCGGTTGGGATTTCAAAATATGCCAACTCTTCCCCGGAGATCTGCGGCAGGCGCAGCACCATTCCATCACGCCCGTCAATCAGCGCTCCTTCCATACAGTTCGACCCGCACCCCCACTGCACGAGAATGTAAGAGCCCGCGAAGTTCACGCCCGCCCGTTCGTGCTCCGTTCCCCCGTCGACCACACCGTAGCCCTTTGCCACGCCCTGCCTCAGCACAGTCCGAAAGCGGCGCTCCTCCGCGTTCGTGAGCCGGGGAGCGGCAAGCTCCCCGCGCAGCACACTCGCCGCCGGATACCGATCAAATCGCGGAAGTGCCCCACCGAACAGCGCGAACAGCAAAACGCACAGCAGGCCCATGCCGCTATCGTCCTTCAGCCGCAGCCGGAACGCCAGGTAAAACCACGTTCCCGGCCGAGAAAAATCGGCGGAAATCCCAAAACGGGAATGTCCCCTTTTTGCTCCTCGAGCAAGCAGTTGCGTTGAAACAATCGCCCTCCTTTCGAGCCCTGAAGGTGTACTCTAGCAACGTGCAAAAACCGCCTCCCCACCTTTCCATGCAGAAGGCGAACGACGCGCACTCCCCATCCGGAGCTGCTTCTTTGCAGGCAGAAAAACGTGCCCGGCGCGCACCGCTGTGTTGAGCATGCTTGCATGACCCGCCGATCTGTTTCCTTGTTTCGTGCGGTTTCTGCCTTCTTCCCTTCCTCGCAAGGGCGCAGTCGAAACGCCACATGTCCTACATACGTGCCGAAGCTTCCGTGCTCCAACATCGCCTGGAATCCTTCCCGTCCGAGAAACCCCAGCAGATCGCACTGCTGAAGCGGCCATTCGCGCAGATCGGACTGGGCGCGGACGCCTGCCGGCAAACCTGCGCCCCTGTGGGTGCGCCGCAAGGGCTTCCGGCCGCTTACCTGGCCGTGCTGGACAGCTATGTATCTCCAGACAAAAACAATGGATCCGCCGAGCCGGCCCCTGCGAGCGACAACGGCGCGGTCACAACAGCTCTTACGGCGTGCCTCAACCAGAGACGGCAAGCCCGCAATCTTCCGCCCTTGATCGCGCGCGCTTTGCGGTCGCGGTCACGAGCAACTACGGAGGGCACATTCCCGCGTGCCTCCAGATCGATCCGTTCTCCAGGATGCATACGGGTCCCCACCTCCCGCGTTTGAGACGTGGGTCCTGGTGAGCGAAACTCACAAGAGCAGCGCGAATTGCACGCCGCCGGAAAAGGCTTAAACCCGGATCACGAGAGAGCAAACCCGCACTAAAAATCAGGCCCTCTAGGAAGACGCCGCCGATTCGCCTCAGGCAACGCAAGCCGGAAGACGGCTGAAGCCTACCCCCAAGAACCGAACACCCGTCAGCACAGGTCTGACGCAGCCGGTACTCTAAGCAAATGCCCC
This sequence comes from uncultured Acidobacteriaceae bacterium, assembly GCA_964247505.1. Classification (GTDB taxonomy): domain Bacteria; phylum Acidobacteriota; class Terriglobia; order Terriglobales; family Acidobacteriaceae; genus EB88. Next base: position 2,681 of record CAXTVG010000213.1, on the reverse strand, counting down.
CGCGCCCTACTCGAACACGCGCCGCTCTCCTCGTGCTTCTCGTGTTGGCCGCTCTCACCGTCGCGCTTTTCTTCTGGCGCAGAGCGACCCCGCCGCTCGCCGCCCGCCTTCTCCCCGAATCCCAGGCCATCGTCTACCTCAACCTGAGCCCGCTCCGCGCCGCCACCCACTTCGACCGGCACCCCGTCCCGCGCGACCCCGACTACCAACGATTCATCGACGCCACCGGCATTAACTTCGAGCGCGACCTCAACGAAGCAGCTTTCGCCCTCGACCGCCTGCGGGATTCAACCGGCCCGAACGGCGGCCTGGCCTTTTCCGAGGTGTTCGCGGGCCGGTTCGACCCCATTCGCCTCGCCCGCTACCTGTCCGGCATCGCCGCCTCGACAGACATCTACGACGGCCGCACTGTTTTCTCGATTCCAAGCGAAGGCCGCACCGTTCGGGTAGCCCTGCTGCCCCACTCCATGGTCGCGGTCAGCAACACCCCCACCCCCGAGCAGATCCACTCCATCCTCGACCGCGCCCGCTCCGCATGGCTTCCTTTCGGCGCAAGCGAACCGACGCTGCTGGCCGAGCACTACCGCGACCTTCCCGTACTGTCACTCGCCTGGGGAATCGGACAGATCGGCCTGCCTTTCGGCGACCACGGCGAGCTCCGCCTTTTCGGCCTCACCCTCCCGTTCCGGCTCGACGCGACCTTTGTCGCCTCGCTCCGCTGGACCGGCGCGCTGCGCTTGCGCGTCGAGGAAATTGCCCCTACAGAGGCCGCAGCCCAGGCCTCAGCGACCGCCTTGTCAGGCCTGCTCAGCATCGGGCGCCTGGCCGAAAACAACCTGCCCGGCCCCCTGGCCAACCCAGACGCCCAGGCATTCTTCAACAGCGCCGCCGTCAACCAGCACAACGACCGCGCCATCCTCAAGGCAACCCTGCCCGAAAATCTCCTGCGCTCCCTGGTCCAAACCCCGGACACCCTCGCGCCGCGCAAGTAGGACACAAAAAAGGGCGCCGCTGAAGCGGCGCCCTTGCGCAATGTGAGTTGCCCTACTGCCCGTTGCGGCTGGCCGCCCCGCCCCCGCCGGCTACTGCCATCTGTTGTTCCTGCTGCTCCATGGTCTGCTTTAGGTACTTGTGCGGGTTTACCGGGATATTGTTGATGCGAACCTCATAGTGAAGGTGCGGCCCCGTGCTTCTCCCCGCCGAGCCGATATACCCGATCACCTGCCCCTGCTTTACCAACTGACCGGCAACAACAGCGTACCCGGAAAGGTGGCCGTAGATGGTAGTCACATTCCCGCCATGGTCCACAATAATTTCCCGCCCATAACCGTTGGCAGGCCCCGCTTTCGCGATCACACCATCGGCTGGCGCCCGCACCGAAGTTCCATACGCCGCTGCAATGTCCAGCCCTGCATGAAACGCACCTTCGCCGTTGAACGGATCCAGCCGCTCGCCGAAAGAGCTGCTGATGCGGCCCATAACCGGCCATAGCGTGGGCGCCTCCGTGCCGGTCAAAACCATGTCCGCATTGGTCCGGAACGGACGCGGCTCGTAGCTGAAGTGCGGGTCTAAGTGCCCATTCACCGCTTCGCTCCGCAGTTCGGCAAACTCGTCCAGCGAATGGGCGTACGCTTGCTGGCTGAAACCTGCTACATTGTCCGGCGAACTGTTCGCCAGCACGGGTGCCGTCGCCGTCGCAATCGCCTTGGATCTTTTTGCATGAAGGCCGTAAAGCTCCGAGATCTGACTCGCCAGCGATCCAAGCGACGCCGCCTGCACGTCTTTTTGCTTCGCCTGCACTTCCAGTCTCGCGTAGTCCTTGCGCAGCGCTTCCCGCTGCGAGCGCACCTGGTTATAGCTCGCCGTCTTCAAGAGCATGCGGCTGTACGACCCGGCCATGCCCGCGATCGTAAAGGCACCAACCAGCGCCGCCGCGACGAACACATAGGCGTAGCGCAAGGGAATCGGCACCTTGCGCAGCCGCCCATCTGCTTCGCGTGCGACGAAAATGATGTAAAAGCGCTTGTTCACAGCCATCCCAAATCCCGGAAGCCAGCCCCACACAGGCGGCAGCGCACCAATTTTTCGCGTTCTCTGTCTCTAACGCTACCAGCGGGAACAAGGAGGGTCAATCTGTGTCCAAAATCCTAAAACATTGTCTCCATACAACGCAAAGCCCAAAAGGACCCAGTTCCAAAATGGAACAGAAAGTTCCAGCGATTCAAAACAGCTAAGCTGAATGCCATGCCCCGTGGAACCCCGCCCAGCGAGCGTGCCCTGATCGCAGCCATCGCGCGCACGGTTCGCGGCGGGGCCGGACGGTTCCCACAACTTCGCGCGGGCATCGGCGACGACTGCGCCGTTCTGCGGATCCCGCGCGGCCACGAACTTACCGTCACCACGGATTTGACCCTCGAAACCGTCCACTTCCGCCGCGACTGGCATTCCCCCGAGGAAGCCGGGCACCGCTGCCTGGCTCGAGGGTTGAGCGATCTCGCTGCCATGGGCGCCAAGCCCCTCGCCGCGTTTCTCTCCTTTGCGCTTCCGCCGGAACTCACAGGATCCTGGTCCAATCGCTTTCTCGCAGGCCTGCTCGCCCTCGCCGCAGCCGTCCGGGTGCCGCTCGCCGGCGGCGACACGGCCCAGGCGCCTGAAGGCGGCAGAGTCTCCCTGTTTACCGC
>CAXTVG010000212.1:3051-4593 GCA_964247505.1 uncultured Acidobacteriaceae bacterium | reverse complement strand
CCCCCGGAGACGGCGCGGCCCAGGCGGGTTCCGGGTGGGAGGGCAGCGCGGGAGAACGGGGGGAGCGAAGGGCTGCCGCGGCGGCGCATTTTCGCAGAATAGGCTCAGCGTTCCAATTTGGGGCTGGAACGGGGTTGCGGCGAGGAAACGGGTGGAGAGTTGGGCGCGAAAGCTGTTCCTCCTGTAATCTGGGTGGAACTCTCTTTGAGCGGATGGATTGCCGGCGAGGCATCCCTGCTTCTTTGACGAGAAGAGTGCGTCTAAAGAATTAAGTTTCGTTTCGCTTGAAGAAGTGAGGGTTTAGGTGAATTCAACGGTCAAGACAGTTATCTTCTGGGTGTTCATCTTCGCCTGCCTCATTCTGCTGTGGCAGGTATTCCAGAAGAGTTCGGGCTCGGGGCACGACCAGGATGTGTCGTTCTCGACGTTCCTGCAGGACGCCCAGACCGGTCAGGTGCAGGATGCGACGCTGACGGGGACCGAGGTCCACGGCAAGCTGAAGGCAGGGACGCCCTACCATGTGACGGTGCCGGCAAACTACCCGCACCTGTTCGACATTCTGCAGGAAAACCATGTTGCCGTAACGGTGCGGGACAACCAGGGATCGTCCTGGCTGCCGATCCTGTTTAATCTAGGGCCGCTGCTGATTATCGGCGCGCTGTGGTTCTTTATGCTGCGGCAGATGCAATCGGGCGGGAACAAGGCGCTGTCGTTCGGCAAGAGCCGGGCGCGGCTGCTTTCGATGCAGCAAAAAAAGGTCACCTTTAAGGATGTGGCCGGTGTGGACGAGGCCAAGGAAGAGCTCAAGGAGATCATTGAGTTCCTTCGCGAGGCGCAGAAGTTCCAAACGCTGGGCGGCCGCATTCCCAAGGGCGTCCTGCTGGTGGGGCCTCCGGGCACAGGCAAAACCCTGCTGGCGCGCGCAGTTGCCGGCGAGGCGAACGTTCCGTTTTTCTCGATTTCCGGTTCGGATTTCGTGGAAATGTTTGTGGGTGTCGGCGCTTCGCGGGTACGCGACCTGTTCGAGCAGGGCAAAAAGAATGCTCCCTGCATCATCTTTATCGATGAGATCGATGCTGTGGGCCGTCACCGTGGCGCGGGTCTCGGCGGCGGGCACGATGAGCGCGAGCAGACCCTAAATCAGCTGCTGGTGGAAATGGACGGGTTCGAGTCGAACGACGGGGTAATCCTGGTCGCCGCGACTAACCGGCCCGACGTGCTGGACCCAGCGCTGCTGCGTCCCGGGCGATTTGACAGGCGAGTCATTGTGGGCCGGCCGGATGTGCGCGGACGCGAGGAAGTGCTCGCGGTGCACGCGCGCAAGGTCCCAACCGCGGAAGACGTCGATCTTCGCGTGATGGCGCGCGGTACGCCGGGCTTCTCCGGCGCGGACCTCGCGAACATGGTGAACGAAGCTGCCCTGAGCGCCGCGCGAAACAACCGCAAGGCGGTTCACATGGCGGACTTCGAATCTGCCAAGGACAAAGTGCTGATGGGCGCCGAGCGCAAGTCCATGCTGCTGAGCGACGAGGAAAAGCGGGT
>CAXTVG010000212.1:0-2951 GCA_964247505.1 uncultured Acidobacteriaceae bacterium | reverse complement strand
TACGGCATGAGCCGCATGGGTCCGCTCACCTTCGGGAAGAAGGAGGAGCAAATCTTCCTGGGCCGCGAGATTTCGCAGCACCGCGACTTCTCAGAAGAAACAGCCCGGCAGATTGACTCCGAGGTTCGCTCCATGGTCGACGAGGCGTACAAGTCGGCGTATAGTATCTTGGACAGTAAGCAGGACGCCATGCACCGGATGGCAATCGCGCTGCTGGAGCGGGAAACCATCGACGCGAACGAGATCCGGATGATCATCGACGGGCAGCAGCTGCCGCCGATTCAGCGGCCGCCGTCCAGCGGCAATCCGACGGGCGATGTGCAGCAGGTGCTTAAGCCCGAGCCCAAGCACGGGCCCGGGTTCCCGGAGGGCAGCCCTTCGCCGGCTTAGGTGTAGATCAGCAAAAGGAGGCAGCCTTCACTGGGCTGCCTTTTTTCTTTGGGAGCCTTCTCCCAACAGGAGGACGAACTTGCTGTACTCATCCCCGGCCAGGTGCATGATCCCCTTGTCCATCGTGACCAGGATCGATCGCTCTCGTACAGCAAGTCCCAATAGGAAAGCATCCGTGACCTGCTTCGTGCCGTAAATCCGGGAGAGAAATGGGCTCGATAGCGTCTGCCAATCGGTCGTGATTGGCAGGTAATTATACCCCGGCTGTTGCGCCATTCCAGCTAAAACCGCCGTGGCCTCGGACATAGTGATTTGGCCGGGTCTTGGTGCTGTTGCGTTACGCAGAAAACCGGCTTCGGTGAAGGGGCAGATAGCCCATTTAATGTCCGGCGTGTTAAACCAGGCTGTCGTGAGCGCATGATGAACGTGATTTTCTGACAGCAGGGCTAGCAACACGTTCACGTCGAGCAGATACTTGGCTTTAGACAAACTCATCCTCAGAGGCTTCTTTCACCATCTCCGGAGTGAGCGCGTCGCCTGTACCGGCGATCACGAGGTATCCATGCGAGTTTCTTTTCAGCCTGGGCGAATCACTCCCCGGTGCAGGCGCTTGCTCGGCGCGGCGGACGAGCTCGCTAATCGCTGCGGACAGCGTGATTCCTTTTGCACCTGCATACACGGAGGCGAAGCTATACACGTCTGCAGCTAGGTTTACAGTAGTTCTCATTTTTAAAGTCTGCATCAGCTTTTGTATTGATGCAAGACCCTCATTGAATAGGGAGCAGCCGCAGCCAGAATCACCGGTTTAGGCGGCACATCTGTTCAGGCGTATGATGCCGCCCGTTTTGTCTCCCTGGTATGATCGGCACCTCGGTATGTCGCGTGCAAATGACTGCACCAGATTTTTGAGAGAACAACAGCGGGCTGCCCTTGTTTTTATATTCTCTCGCGCCGACGTTGACTGCCTTCCTCAGACGCAGCCTGCTACGCTGAACTTCTAAATTAAAACAAGGAACTCATATGCGCTTCTTTCTTATGCGTGGGCTAGCTGGTCTGCTCGGCGTCATGGGCTCCGGCTGCGTTTCAGCCCAAACTCATCAGTTCTCGGCGATTCCTCCGTCTCCGTTTTCGTTTTCAGGAAAGTGGGACTGCCAGGGCGGCTTTCGCGGCGGGAAGCCACATAGGTCAGCGTTTACAGGCAATTTGATCTTAGATGGGAAGTGGGTGGAGTTGGCCGAGGTGGACGTCGCTCCGGCGACTGGCTACACGGCTAAATATCTCATTGGCCCCGATCCTGAGCACAACCAGATCATCGAGTTTGATGCGAACAACTTTGGGGCGGCGAGTTATACGAGTGCCCAAGGCTGGACCGGTGGGGTCCTCACCATGACTTCGACAGTTTCGCGAAATCCGCAAGCGCCCTACGCGATCAATCGCTTTCTCTATAGCATTGTTGGGGAAAACAGTTTTACGGTAGATTGGCAGATCAGCAAGACGGCCGAGCCACAGTGGACTACGGCCGATCACCTCTCCTGCAAGCGTTCGGCGTGAAATGTTCGGCGCCTTAAGTGCGTACTCGTTCTATTAACCAGATTCGCTACGGCCGTATCGGCCTTGTGTATAGTTTGGAGTTCGATCGTGAGCCTTCGCTCACGAGAACCCACGTCTCAAAATCGAGACGTGGGGCACCCGTGTTGTTGCTGGAACTGAATTTGTCGGCCTCGCGCAATATTGAAAATGCGGCCCTTCGTTGATCACTTGCGATGCCAGCGGACGCCATCTTTGCCGTCTTCGACCACAATGCCTTTGTGCGTGAGTTCGTCGCGGATGGCATCGGAGCGGGCGAAGTCGCGGGTGCGGCGGGCTTCCTTTCGCTCGGCGAGCAGGGCTTCGATTTGGGCGCCGGTGAGGGAGCGCTGGGCCAGTAGCTCGGGCGGGGCTTCGCTGAGGCGGCCTTCGCAGTCGGCCCAGACGAGGGCGGCGCTGGTGATGGCGGCGTCGTCGGTGGCGAGTACGGCGAATACGCGGTCGAAGCGGGCCAGCAGCGCGAGGCAGGCCTGGGCGTTGTCGCGGCTCAGGCGGCCAGCGTCGGCGGCGGTGTTGGCGATGCGGACAGTTTCGAACACTGCGGCGCGGGCTGCGGCGGTGTTTAGGTCGTGGGCCAGGGCCTCGTCAAACATGCGGGTGTGGCGCTCGATTTCGCTCGCGAGCTCCGGCTCTTCCGCGTTTTTCGAATGTGCCGTGAGTTCCGGTTCAAGGGCGATTCCGGGATGGTCCATGAGCTCCGACGTTTCAATGTTGGCAGCGCGGGCAGCATGGTCCTGCATGCGATCGCGGAAGGCGCGCAGGCGCTCGAGCGCGGCGGTTTCGGCGGACAGGCCTTCGAAAGTGAAGTTGAGCTGCTGGCCGTAGGGGACCGAGAGCAGCAGGGAGCGGATCGCGGAGGCCTTGTAGCCGCGAAGGAGCAGGTCGCGAAGGGTGTGGAAGTTGCCCTCGGACTTGGACATTTTGCGGCCTTCGACGAGCAGAAAGCGCACATGAAACCAGTGGCGCGCAAAGGT
>CAXTVG010000211.1:0-4598 GCA_964247505.1 uncultured Acidobacteriaceae bacterium | reverse complement strand
AGGTGGTGCGCGCCAGGGCGCTGCCAGTGCGGTGGTGCTGGAAGCCGCTCCCTTCCCCGTCGGCGTCGCGGCCGAAGTCGGGGAGCAGGAGCAGGGTGGTGCGGCCCGCGTACTCGGGGTTGGCTTCGGCTTCGGCCCACAGCTCGGCGACCAGGCGATCGGCGCGCTGGATGGCGTCGATGTAGAGCGAAAACGCGCCGCTGTGGGCGATGTCCATGTCGTGGAGGGTGAGGAACAGGAGCGAGGGCGCAGCCTCGCGCATGACCTGGCGGGTGATGAAAAGCGAAAGCTCGTCGGCTGAGGCGAGGGAGCGGGCGTGGGCGGTGAATTGGGCCAGCGAAAGGCGCAGAAGCCCGGCCATGCGCTCGAGCTCGCGGTGGTCGCCCTCAGTGGTGGTGGCGGTGCCGGGGCGCTCGAGCGGGGCTTCATAGCTGTCGTGGAGCAGCGAGCTGTAATCGCGCAGGGTGTGGCCCTGGGCGTCGGCGGCGAGGGCGAGCAGGCGCTTGGGGAGTACGACTTCGGCACCGTAGGCAGGCCCAAAAGCCGTGTGCGCGCTTGCGCCCAGGCGGTCGAATCCATTGCTGGGCGCGATGACCCAGGCGTCGCTTGCGGGGCGGTGGAGCGCTTTGCGGAAGCACTCAAACATGGTGGGCGCGGTGGGCGGCTGGGCTACGAAGTTGTTGAAGGTCTGGTAGGTGCCGGTGGCGATCCCGGCGGTGGCGACGTAGTGGCCGAGAATGCCGCGGTTGACGACCTGGGGGAAGAAGGTGCCCTGGGGCGCGAGGGTTTGCATGAGGCGCGGGATGTTGCGCTGGCCCAGCTCGGAGAAGGTTTCGTCATCGCGGGCACCGCCGCCGAAGGTGACGACGATGAGCTTGCGGCCGGGCTGCGGGGTAGCCAGGGAGCGACGCGGCTTGAGCAGGGTTGCGGCGGAAAGGCCGGCGGCGCGGGTGACGAACTCGCGGCGGGTGCAGCCGTGGGCTTGGCTGGCGTGTGCCCAGTGGCGGAAAGGCGTGAATGGAGGGACTGCGGGCATTGCGCGGATTTTATGCTGCTGGAAGGACTACAAGCAAAGGCAAGACCCCCTGCGCGGGAGGCCGCCATGGGGCGGATTGTAAGCTCCTGAAACAGCGAGAAGCAAAACCGCCTGCGCGGCTGGCGGTCCCTTCGGGACGGGTTTTCGTTTTTGCATGATAAATGGCGGTGGCCCTCGCGATGCTCGGGATCGAACGCTCCGACCAACGGGAGGGCCACCAATCCTCAAAAAAAAGACCCGCCACGAAGTGGCCGCCTCCCGCGTAGGGGGTCTTGTTCTTTCCCTTTCGGTTTCATCTCCAGATGACCGCCAAACCCGAACCGCATCGCTGACAGGATCTTGTTCGCGAACGTGCCGTTGCCGCGCGAGCTGAAGCGCGAGAACACGGCCGCACTCAGCACGTCGATCGGCACGCCTTCGTCGATGGCAGCAATGGCGGTCCAGCGGCCTTCGCCCGAGTCCGCAACCTCGCCGCCGTAGTTCGCGAGGTCGGGCTGCTGCACCAGCGCGGCCGCCGTCAGGTCGAGCAGCCAGGAGGAGATCACCGACCCGCGGCGCCAGACTTCGGCTACGTTTTCGAGCTCGAAGTCGTACTGGTAGTGCTCGGGTGTGCGCAGCGGGGTGATTTCGGCGGAGTGCTCCTGCGCTTCGGATTTGCCGATGTTTGCGTTTTTGAGGATGTTGAAGCCCTCGGCATAGGCGGCCATGATGCCGTACTCGATGCCGTTGTGGACCATTTTGACGAAGTGGCCGCCGCCGACCTCGCCGCAGCGCAGGTAGCCCTCTTCGGCGGTGGACTCGGGGACCTTGTCGCGCCCGCTGGTGCGAGGGACGTCGCCCTTGCCGGGGGCGAGGGTTTTGAAGATGGGGTCGAGGTATTCGACCGCTTCTTTTTGGCCGCCGATCATCATGCAGTAGCCGCGCTCCAGGCCCCACACGCCGCCGCTCACGCCGACGTCGAGGTAGCGGATGCCCTTGGGTTCGAGCTCCTTGGACCGGCGGATGTCGTCGATGTAGTACGAATTGCCGCCGTCGATCAGGATGTCGTCTTTTTCAAGGTGCGGGGCGATTTTCTCGATCATGCCGTCGACCGCGCCGGCCGGGACCATGAGCCACACCACGCGCGGCTTTTGGAGCTTGCCGATAAACGCGGCGAGGTCGGTCGAGCCCTGGGCACCCGCGCTTTGCAGCTCGTTCACCGACTTTTCGCTCAGGTCGTTGACGACGACCTCGTGGCCGCCCTTCATCAGGCGCTTCGCCATGTTGGCGCCCATGCGCCCCAGCCCTACCAAACCAATCTGCATTGCTTGTCTCCTGTGAGTCGTTCCTGTCCATGGTATTCGATGCTTAGCGCTCGATGACGCTGACGCCGGTTGCGTCGGCCACAATCACTCGCGTCGCGGTATTCAGAAAAAGACCGTGCTCGACCACGCCGACGATGGCGCGCAGGTCCGAGGCGGTGCGCGCGGGGTCGGGGATGGAGCCGAAATGGCAATCGAAGATCCAGTTTCCTTCGTCGGTGAGGTAAGGGTCGCTGCCGCGCATGCGCAGGGTAGGCGCGGCCCCCAGCTTCGCGAGCTTGGGCTCGACGAGCGGGCCGGCGAAGGGGACCACCTCGACCGGGAGCGGGAACTTGCCCAGCTGCGGGACGACCTTGCCCTCGCCCACAACGACGATGAACTCGCGCGCGGCGGTGGCGACAATTTTCTCGTGCAGCAACGCGCCGCCGCCGCCTTTGAAGCGCGCGAGCTCCGGCCCTACTTCGTCGGCGCCGTCGATGGCCAAATCGAGCTCGCCCACCTCGGCAAAAGTGGCGAGCGGGATGCCGACTTGGCGCGCGAGACCGGCCGCTTCGTTCGAGGTCGGGACGCCAACAATTTTCAAGCCGTCGCGCACCCGCTCGCCCAGCAGCTCCAACACGTGTTTGGAAGTGGTGCCGGTGCCGAGGCCTACGCGCATCCCGTCCTGCACCCATTGCATGCTGCGCTCCGCCGCTTGGCGCTTTGTGTCATCTGCTGAGGGCATGGCTTGGCTCGCTTTCCTGAAACGTGCAGGGCTTCGCTCCCATCTTAGCGTTCCTGCGTAGCGGTGCGGCATCTTCTCCCTTTGTTCGCTTAGAATGCAAGGGTGTGCCCTCCCCCACAGCTCGCGGTCCCGACCTGCAGCGCAGGGGCGCTGCACCGCGACCTGAACGCGCGGGCTTTTGCGTATGCCCAAAAATACGCGCTTTTGCACGAAACGACCTGCGGCAGGAACCCGAGCGTGATCTTCGGGGAGGACGAGCGGGGCCGCCATGGCAACTTTCACGCGGCGAGTTACCGCGCGATTCTGGCCGATTCTGTTTGGCGGGCGCGGCTGAGCAAAGCGCACACCGCGAGCCGCCGGGCGTTGCCGAGAGCGGACTGGCGCTGGCGCGAGCTCGACTGTGCCGCAAGCTCCGACGCGCTGCTGATGAACGTGTTCTGCCATCCGCAGCTGTTTCGGTCGGGCAAGGCCGGAGCGCTGCTCGGGGTTTCCGGCCGGCCTTGTTTCGGCGTGCACCCGCGGCTCGCGCGCGAACGCGACCTGGTCGACACGACAGAAATCGACATGGAGCTTGACGGGCTGCTGGTCGAAGCCAAGCTGACGGAGTCCGGTTTCCAGACTGCCACCCCCGCGCTGCTGGCGCGCTTCCGCGCGCTTGGGGAAGTGTTCGAGGCGGACGAGCTGCCGCGGACGGCTGCGGGCGCTTTTGCGAGCTACCAGCTGCTGCGCGGGGCTCTGGCCGCTCACGAGTCCGGCGGCAGCTTTTGCGTGCTGCTGGATGCGCGCCGCACGGATCTCATCGCGGACTGGTACCGGGTGCTCGGCGCGGTTCGCGGCGCGACATTCCGCACACGGCTCAAGCTGCTCACATGGCAGGAGCTTGCTGCGGCTTGCCCGGGCACTTTGCAGCTGTTTTTAGACGAGAAGTACGGCATCGCGCCCGCATAAGCCCAAGACTCCCGCCGCGCTCGCGATCAAGCTCTCGCCCGAGGAGCTTGGCGAGCTGGAGGTGGAGTACACGCCGCATCCGGTGCTCGGGTTTAAGTAAAAGGGGGGAGGGTAGAGGGTGGAGTAAAGTCGAACACCGCGGCTGGAGAGGGTAGTTATAGACTGCCAGCAGAGGTCAGGGTTACAGGGACTTCGCCTGCTCCACCCTTTACCCTCTACCCTCCACCCTTGCTTTCCGGAGCCCCATGCAAAGCCGCATACTCGGCACCACCATGCCCGTCCTTGAGTTCCTCCTCGACCCCAACGAATCCGTCATCTCCGAAGCCGGGGAGCTGAGCTGGATGTCGAGCTCGATCCAGCTCACCACCCACACCCAGTTTGCCGGGGGCGGCGGGTTTTTCGGCGCGTTCAAGCGCGTGGCCGGGGGCGGCTCGCTGTTTATGACCGAGTACCGGGCTCTGGGCGCGCCGGGCGAGATTGCGTTTGCCGCGAAGATGCCGGGCCACATCGTCCCGGTCGAGGTCGCGCCGGGGAACGAGTATTTCGTCCATCGTCACGGGTTCCTGTGCGCGACGCCGGGGGTCAACAT
>CAXTVG010000210.1:0-4617 GCA_964247505.1 uncultured Acidobacteriaceae bacterium | reverse complement strand
GCACCACCCCGGGCGCTGCCCGGGCGCGACCGGCTGATGGGCGTCATGGCGCTCGGGCCCAAGCAGTCGGAGGCCGCCTACTCCCGCTCCGACCTGCGGCTGCTCGAAAGCCTGGCCGGGCAGACCGGCATGGCGCTTGAAATCGGCGAGTTGGCCCAGTCGCTCGCCCGCGAGGCCGCCCAGCGCGAACGCGCCACCCGTGAACTCGAAATCGCGCGCGAAGTCCAGGAGCGGCTGTTCCCACAGGTCATGCCGCAGCTCGCGGCGGGCACCATCGCCGGGTTCTGCCGCCCCGCGCAGGACGTCGGCGGCGACTACTTCGACGTGTTTCCGCTCGAAGACGGGCGGCTCGGGCTCGCCATCGGCGACGTGTCCGGCAAGGGCATCTCCGCGGCGCTGCTCATGTCCAGCCTGCGCGCGTCCCTGCGCAGCACCCTCATGGACGCGCCTTCCGACTTCGCGCGCGTCATGGACAAGGTGAACCGGCTCATCTACGAGGCCTCCGCCAGTCACCGCTACGCGACCTTCTTTTTCGGCGCGCTGCACCCCGAAACCCTGCTGCTGGAGTGCGTCAACGCAGGCCACAACCCGCCGCTGGTCCTGCGCGCGCGAGCCGGGGCGGAGCCAGAAATCCTGCGCCTCCCCGCCGACGGCCCCGTGGTCGGCTTGCTGCCCGGCGCTGCCTATTCCGAGCAGAGCCTCCACCTCGAGCCCGGCGATCTGCTGGTAGCCTACACCGACGGGATCAGCGAAGCCATGAACGACGCCTACGACGAGTGGGGCGAAGAACGCATGCTCCAGGCCGCCCTTGGCTGTTCAACCGCGTCAGCCTCAACGACGCTCGAAACGATCTTCCAGGCGGCCGACGCATTCACCGCGGGCGCCGCACAAAACGACGACATGACACTGCTGATCCTGCAACTCGATCATGCTGCGGGCGCAACCGAAGGCTGATGCAGTGAAACAGCCCTCGTCGAATACGCGTGCGTTGTATGGCCGCCATGGTCATGAGGCGCGTGAGCACCCGGCTGGGGTCGCAGCGCGTAAGATCAGAGATATGCGGCTGACAACGGCCTTCGCGAGCTTTTTGGCGGCTTGCCTGATCGTGCTTTCCTGCGCGGCCTCGGCCTGCGCCGCCAGCTGCGACATTGGGCGGTTCGGCACGTCCTGCTACGGCGGCGCGACGGCACAAGCACAGGCTGTACCCATGGCCGGCATGGCGCAGTGCGAGGCAGCGCGAACAAGCTCACTCCAGGCCGCGGCCCCGTCCTGCAGCCATCGATTGTGCGCCGTGGACGCTGCGCTGCTCAGCCGCGCGAGCGAGCCGGCGGTGCAGCTGCTGCCTAATCGGCGTGCCGCGGCGCTCCCAGGCGAGTTTTTCCCGCCGGTGCGCGGCTTGCGGATGGCGGCTTCCGAGACTCCGCCACTACGAACACCCTCCCTCGTTTCGCTGCAAACAAGCCTGCGCGTTTAAACGGCGGCACTTCCCCCACCCGGCAACCACCCCGCATGCCGCTTGGCCCGAGCGTGCCGCTTTGTTCCCATTTCCCCGACCTTGATCGGTCCCTGGAAGTGTGTCCTAAGCAGCGCTCCCGCCGACGGCGCCCAAGTCGCGCGCCTTTCCACCCGGAGTTGCTCCTTCCCATGGCGAATCGCCGTTCTTTCCTTCAAAGTGCCCTCGGTCTCGGTGCGGGCCTGTTTGCCACCGAAAAGCTCGAAGCCGCCGTTCCCCACTCCTCGGCCAAAGCGTTGAAAGCGGACCGCCAGAAAGACCTCGGGCCCGCGTTTAACGTGCCCGTCATTACTCCCGACATCGGCGACCTCGCGTACACGATGGACGGCAGCACCAAGGTATTTCACCTGGTCGCTCAAGTGGTAAAGCGCCAGATCGCGCCGGACAAAACGATCGACGTGTGGGGCTTCAACGGCACAGCGCCGGGGCCGACGATCCAGGTAAACGAAGGCGACCACGTGCGCGTGATTTTCGATAACCAGCTGCCCGAGCCGACCTCCATCCACTGGCACGGCTTTGAAGACCAAATCGGCTACGACGGCCAGCCCGGCATCAGCCAGGAGCCGGTGAGGCCCGGCGGCCGCTTCGTGTACGAGTTCGACATCCACCAGAACGGGACGTATTTCTACCACTCGCACATGGCCATGCAGGAGATGGCCGGCATGTTGGGCGTCTTCATCATGCACCCGAAGAACCCGTACAGCCCGCACTGCGACAAGGACTTCGCCCTCAATATCCAGGAGTACGCCGTGCTGCCCAACAACACCGTGCCGAACACCATGAACATGGAGTTCAACTGGCTGGTGCTGAACGGCAGGGCCGGCCCGTCGATCACGCCGCTGATCGTCCGGCAAAACGACCGCGTGCGCATCCGCTTCGTCAACCTGGGCATGGACCACCACCCCATGCACCTCCACGGGCACACGTTTCAGGTCACCGGCACGGAAGGCGGGCGCATCCCCGAGACAGCCTGGTGGCCGGGCAATACGGTGCTGGTGGGTGTGGCGCAGGCGCGCAACATTGAGTTCGTGGCTAACAATCCCGGCGACTGGATGGTGCACTGCCACCTGCCGCACCACCAGATGAACCAGATGTCGTCGAACGTAGGCCTGATGAGCCGGACGACGGGCAGCATGGGCATGCCGGCAGGCGCGGACATGAACACCGGCATGGGCATGCTGCAAGGCACGCCCGGCGCGCCGCTGGGCGAGGACTACGGTGCAAGCCTGGGCCGGGGCATGGGCTTCGGCTCGGGTGCCGATATAAGCACCACCAACGGCCCACTTTCCATGAACATGAACGGCATGCAAGCGCAAAGCGGCGACATCGCTCCCAATGCGAACCAGGTTCCGAACTTCCCGCAGGACGCGTATATGGAAGGTTCCATGATGAACATGGATAAGTCGGTGGAGATCCCTGAGAACTACGGGCTGCGGCCGGGCTGGAGCCAGTTCATGCAGGGGATGATGACCTTTATCCGCGTGCTGCCGCCCGATAAATACGACGAGGTAATCGCCCGCATGAAGGCCGCAAACCGGCCCAACGACCCCTATGCTTCGCTGCTGGCGCGCAGCTGAACCCTCAGCCGGGAACAAGGAGATCGGAATGAGAAAAACAGCCGTTTTCGCGGGGTGTTTAGTGCTGCCCTGCCTGGCGCTCGCACAGGCGAGCTCGTCCATGCCGATGGGGCAGCAGCAAGAACCTCAACAACAGCAACCGATGCAAGGCATGGACATGAAATCCGCGCCCACCAGCGACGCGCAGCCCATCACCCACGCGTCCGGCCAGCTGCAGGAGCCGGAAAACCCCGGACACCACACCGGAAATGCCACGCCCACCCCCGATCTGCTCAAGGAAGCCGTAAAACGGCCGCCGATGGCATTAAACGACTTTTTGACCATGGCGGACAAGGGAAACCCAACACTCGGACAAGCGAACGATCTCATTACACGGACCGGCAACCAGGCGCGGCAGGCGGGGCTGTATCCCAACCCGCAGGCCGGCTACCAGGGCGAGCAAATCCGGGGCGGCGATTACGGCGGCGGCGAACAGGGCGGCTACGTCCAGGAGCGGATCGTGCTCGGCGGCAAGCTCGGGCTGCGGCGCAACATCTACACGCAGCAACAAGCCTCAGACCGGATCGGCCTCGAGGAGCAGCTCTACCGGGTCCACGACGACGTAACCCAGATGTTCTACAGGACCCTCGCAGCACAGGCGATGGTCGTGGTGCGGCAGCGGCTCCTGCGGCTGACGGAAGATTCGGTCGCAACCGCGCACCAGCTGGCCAACGTCGGCCAAGCGGACGCGCCGGATATTCTGCAATCCGAGGTCGAGTTGGAGCAGGCCAAGATCGACTTTGAAAGCGCGCAGCGGCTGTACATCCAAAACTTCCGCGTGCTCGCCGCCTATGTTGATCAGCCGAATCTGCCGGTGGCTCCGCTTACCGGGGAGCTTGAAAAGCCGCCCGAGTTCGATGCGGAGCAGAAAGTCGCGGATATTGTGGCAAACAGCCCGACAGTCAAACGCGCGGAGCAGGAAGTCGCGGTAGCCGAAGCGCGGCTCAAAGACGCGCAGCGTGAGGCGGTTCCGGATCTGGTGCTGCGCGCGGGCGAACAATACAACGGCGAAACCATCGCGGTCGATCCGCACAAGCCGGTAGGCGCGCAAAGCTTTGCCTCGGCGGGGATCGATCTTCCCCTGTGGAATCACAACCAGGGCAACATCGGCGCCGCGAAGGTTGAGATCGAGCGGGCGCGGCTCGATGTGACACGCACCCAGTTGTATCTGAAGCAGCAAGCCGAGCCGCTGGCGCAGCGGTATCTGACAGCGCGCTTCCAAGCGGAGCGCTACCGCACTGAGCTGATCCCCCGCGCCAAACGCGCGTATGAGCTTTACCTGACGAAATACCAGCAGTTGGCCATGGCGTACCCGCAGGTGCTGGTTTCGCAGCGGACGCTGTTTCAGCTGCAGATCGGCTACTTGCAATCGCTCCAGGAGGTGTGGACAACCAGCGCGGCGCTCGGGAACTACACCTTGCAGGGCGGCTTAGAGATGCCCCTGGCGAGCGGCACTCCCTCCACCACCCTTAACCTGCCGAACGGCGG
>CAXTVG010000209.1:0-4639 GCA_964247505.1 uncultured Acidobacteriaceae bacterium | reverse complement strand
GTGAACTCGAGCTTGAGGCCCTCGGTTTCAAGCAGCGCGATCTGCTGCTTGGTCAACGAAGCCTTGGGCTCGGTCAGGATACGGATAAAGTCGTCGACCGTGAGCGAATGCAGCTCAACCCGGACAGGGAAACGCCCCTGGAGCTCGGGGATGAGATCACTCGGCTTGGTGACATGGAACGCCCCCGCGGCGATAAACAGGATGTAGTCGGTCCGGACCATGCCGTAGCGGGTGTTGACGGTGGTCCCTTCGACGATCGGCAGAATATCGCGCTGGACGCCCTCGCGCGAAATATCGGGCCCGTGGCCGCCTTCGCGGCCTGCGATTTTGTCGATTTCATCCAGAAAAACGATGCCGGAGCTTTCGACCCGCTCCACGGCCACGCGCGTGACCTGGTCCATGTCGATCAGGCGGCCTTCTTCCTCCTGGACCAGGTAGTCGAATGCCTCGGCGACTTTCATCTTGCGTTTCTTGGTGCGCGGCCCGAACAGCTGCGGCAGAATGTCCTTCAGATTGCCCTCGGACATATCGTCCGGCGCGTTACCTGTGACGATCTCGATCTGCGGCTCCCGGCGTTCGCGTACGTCGATCTCGACCGTGCGCTCGTCCAGCTTGCCTTCGCGGAACTGCTCGCGCAGCTTTTCGCGTGCGCGGGTGTGCGCGGTGGGCTCGGGCTCGGCGGACGCACTGATCGCCTGTCCGCCTGCCTCGCCGTTCCCATCGTTTTCGGCCGGCGGCGCAGCAACCAGAGCGGGCGGCGGAAGCAGCAGGTCGAGCAAACGGTCCTCGGCGTTCAGCTCGGCCTTGTCCTCCACCTCGTCCAGCTTTTCGTCCCGCACCATGTCGATCGCGTTCTCAACCAGGTCGCGGATCATCGACTCAACATCGCGCCCCACGTAGCCGACCTCTGTAAATTTGGAGGCTTCGACCTTCAAAAATGGAGAGTTGGTCAGCTTGGCCAGCCGCCGCGCGATCTCGGTTTTGCCCACGCCCGTGGGCCCGATCATGATGATGTTCTTGGGCATGATCTCGTCCGCCACTTCGGGCGCGAGCTTTTGCCGGCGGGTCCGGTTGCGCAGCGCGAGCGCCACCGCGCGCTTGGCCGCGCGCTGGCCCACGACGTACTTGTCGAGCTCGGCGACGATCTCGCGCGGGGTCAGCTCCTCGAGCGCGAGCTCCTGGTCGTCGGCGGTTCCGGGGAGGTAAATAGCCACGGGGTTCCTATTTCTTGTCTGGAGCGGTCAGCTCTTCGACCATCAGCGTGTCGTTCGTGTAAATGCAGATTTTGCCCGCGATCCGCAGCGCTTTTTCGGCGATTTCGCGCGCGGGCAGCTCGGTGTTGTCGTACAAGGCGCGCGCCGCGGCCAGCGCATACGATCCGCCCGAGCCGATGGCGACAATTCCCTCGTCCGGCTCGATCACGTCGCCCGTGCCCGAGATAATAAAGCTCTGGTGCGGGTCGGTGACGATCAGCAGGGCCTCGAGCGACCGCAGCATCTTGTCCGTGCGCCAGTCCTTCGCGAGCTCCACCGCCGCGCGGCCGATATTGCCCGCGTACTGCTCCAGCTTGCCCTCGAACCGGCTGAACAGCGAAAACGCATCCGCCGTGGACCCGGCAAACCCGGCCAGAACCTTATCCTGGTACAGCCGCCGGATCTTACGGGCGGAGTGCTTCAGAATGGCGTCGCCCAGCGTGACCTGGCCGTCCGCAGCCATCACCACGGAGGTGCCGCGGCGTACGCAAACCACCGTGGTACTGCGGATGCGGCGATCGTTTGCAAGGGAAAGGCCGGCGGGGAAGGCAGGTTTAGCCATGGGCAATCCCTCGAGTATAGCCCACCCCGGCGGCCGCCCAGGTGACTTTGGCGTTGCCTTCCCTTGCCGATGGGCCGCCGAAAACGCCCGCACTGCGGTATGCTGCTGCTATCCGGGCGCTTGGCGCCTACCACTCTGGAGCGTGTGCAGGTGATGAACGGGCTTACCCTGCGCGATCACCAAATCCTGACGACGGTAGCCGCGACCGTTGCCTGCCTGGGCGGCATCGTTTGGTACGCGGCCACGCGCAAGCGCACCAGCGAAGAAGAGCTCGAGCGCACACGACGGCAGGATCTCGTCCTCGGCGGCCGCATCATCGACGGCACGGTGCTCGACGTCTCCGATCGCGACGCCTTTGAGTCCGGACGCCCGGAAGGCATGCAGCTCATCCTGTACAAGTACGAGATTGCCGGCGTCGCCTATGAGTGCTCGCAGGAGATTACCCACTTGAAAGACCTGATCGATATCGCGGACATTCGCGTGGGCTTCCCGTGTTCGGTGCGCTACGACACCCGCCAGCCGGAAAACTCGATCGTGATCGCGGAAAACTGGATCGGCCTGCGCGACACCGCGAACTCGGTCCCCGTGCGCCGCGCGAGCCCCCGGCGCAGGTGGTCCGCGCCAGTCGGGTAGCGGACGAAAGCTTCTACACAGAAAGATTCCCGGAGGGGCCGGGCCTGACCTAGCCGGCACTCCTTAAATATTGTTCCAGCGCTTCCTTTACGATGTGGTTCAGTTTAAGCCGGTGCTGCTCAGCATACAGCGCTGCCCGGCGATGCAGGTCCACGCCGGTACGTACATTAAAGCTCCCGCTGAAAGGTTGATCGGGCTCCTTGCCCGCCTCCTTGCAATACTCCAAGTATTCATCTACCACGGCCTGAAAATTCGCTTCCAGCGATAGGACGTCCGCGCCTTCAAAGGTGATCATGTCGCGAATGCCGAGCAGCTTGCCATAGAGAAGCCGATCGGTCGCGCTATAAGCAACGGAGCCGTTGTACCCCTTATAGTGCAAAGTCTCGCTCATTGAAGATAGCCCTCATTTCTAAGCAGTTCCACAACCATGCGGATTTGGTATTGCTTTAACATTCCGCTCGGATGTGGTTCGTGCAGACTCAGCGTGACGCGTGTTTCTTTTTGAATAAACTTTCGGCTGGACCCGCCGCCTCGGTGCAGTTCGAACCGGAAACTTCGCATCAGCGTCACGAGTTCTTCCCAATGGAAGTCCTTTGGCTCCGACGCAATGCGCTTCAGCAGTTTTTCGGCCTTGGCCATGATCTCTAGTTTAGAGGCCCACTTTTCGGAGCGCAACTGTTTTCAGTTGCAAGCAGGCCTGGCCAATTCTCTGGGTCAACCTTTGACACAGGAAGCGGCGCGCATCTTCTACACTTAGAGCTGCATGCACACCCACGCCCACCCGACAACCGGCACCCGGAAGACCCAGACCGTGCTGCAGGTGTCGCTCCTGGCCACTCTGCTCTACGTTGCCGTGTGCTTCGTCGCGGGGCTGCGGGCGCACTCATTGGCGCTGCTGTCGGAGGCCGGGCACAACGTTTCCGACGCCGCGGCGCTGCTGCTTTCGTTTGTGGCAGTGTGGCTCGGGGGGCGTCCGGCGAACGAGGGCAAAACGTTTGGCTACCAGCGCGCCGGGGTGCTTGCGGCGTTTTTCAACGCGCTCGCGCTGGTCGCGGTTTCCACCTGGATCGCGATTGAGGCCGTCGGGCGGCTGCGCCACCCGGAGCCGGTCGCGGCCAAGGCCATGATGGCGGTCGCGGCCGCGGGCGTGGTGATGAATGGGCTGATTGCCACTCTGCTCTGGCGAAGCAGCCGCGAAGACGTGAACCTGCGCTCCGTGTTCATCCACATGCTGGGCGACACGCTCTCGACGGCCGCGGTGATTGTGGGCGGCTTCGCGATCAGTGCGACGGGGCTCGCGTGGATCGACCCCGCGCTCTCGCTCGCCATTGCTGCGCTGATCCTGTGGTCGTCTATTTCCATCGTGCGCGAAACCCTCAACATCCTGCTCGAAGGCACCCCTGAAGGCCTCTCGCTTGGCGAAATCCGGACGACCCTCACCGGACTCGACGGCGTTGAGGACGTACACGATCTCCACGTTTGGTCGCTTGGGTCGCAAACCCACGCGCTCGCGACCCATATCCGCATCGCGGACATTCCGCCGTCCGAAAGCAATGCGATTCTCGAGCGTGTCAGGCTGCTGCTGCGGGAGCGGTTCCGCATCGTGCACACCACGGTGCAGTTTGAAAACAGCGTGTGCGAGACGGAGCACGGCTGCGTCATGGCGCTGGACGAGCTGGACGCTCACGCCCACCACCACCATCACCACGGTCACTCGCACTGACGCGGATGTTCGGCAGATCTCTTTTGGGGACAAAACTATGCGGGTGCCCCATGTCTCGCCTTTGAGACATGGGTGTCCAAACGCGCTACGCCTCGACCGGGCGGTCAGGCTGTTCGTTGTAGAGCTCTTCCACGCGCGCGAGCGTATCGATTTCCTCAACCGGCTTATCGGTCCGGATGCGCACGATGCGCGGAAATCGCAGCGCGAACCCGCTCGCGTGGCGTGGGGAGCGGGTGATGTTGTTGAAGGCGACCTCAAAGACCGTGTCCGGCTCGACCGTTCGAAAATGGCCGAAGTCTTCGATGGTCGTCGAATGGAAGTGTTCAGAAAGCGCGAAGAGCTCCACGTCCGTAATGCCGGAGTAGGCCTTGCCGACGTTGAGCAGCGCGCCTTCCGGCCCGCGCACCGCAAACGTGTAGTCGCTCAAAAAGCGCGCGCGGCGGCCTGAGCCGAACTCCGCGCCCGTGA
>CAXTVG010000208.1:3476-4700 GCA_964247505.1 uncultured Acidobacteriaceae bacterium | reverse complement strand
CGTCAAACCGCCGGGGATTGTTCATCAGGTGCATCGCGCAAGCGTCCACGTACTCATGATCGACCGAGATTTGCGGGTAGTCGCGCGCCACCTCGTTCACCACCGCGCGCCACAGCTGCGAAACCTCGAGCACATTCGCCTTATCGACCGAAGTCACTTTGCCCCGCCGCTTGCCAGCGAGCTCAAAGGCAACCCGCGCCACGCGCTCCACCTCGGCCCGCGTGTACCGCATCGTGTTCCAGGCTTCGTTCGCTACCCGGTCCCACGCGCGCGGCTGCCCGAAGTACAAGCCCCCCAGCAGCTCCCGCACAAACAGAATATCGGCGCCGTCGAGCACCTCAGCCCGCAGCGGTGAGTTCGCCGCAAGTGCGGGGTGCGCGAACGCCGGGCGTAGGTTCGCAAAGCCGCCAAGCGCCGTCCGGATCGCCAGCAGCCCGGCTTCCGGCCGCTCGCTCGGGGGCAGGGCATTGAAGCGGTTGTCGCCCACCGCGCCCAAAAAAACCGCGTCGCTCGCGAGCGCAGCCTCGCGCGTCGCATCCGGCAAAGGTGTCCCGTGTGCATCGATAGCCGCGCCGCCGATCGGCGCTTTCGAAAAGCGGAACTGGTGGTCGCCGTGCGCCGCCACCGTCCGCAAGATGTGCAGAGCCTCGTCGGTCACCTCGGGGCCGATCCCATCCCCGGCAAGAACAAGAATCTTGAGCTGCATTTTCGTTGAACTCCTGCCTCAGCTTAGACCTGCGCCAACGGCGTTGTCGCCTCACTCGCTTGCGCGGCCAGGCGGACGAGGTCTTGGTCGTAGATTGACTTTTTCCTGTCCGCCAGCGCGGTAAACCCCGCGTATGCCCGCTCCAGCTCCGCCGGTTCCAGCGCAAACCCCAGTTCTTTCAAGCGGGACCGCAGCGCCGACCTCCCCGAGTGCTTGCCCAGCACCAGCTTGTTCGCAGGCTGCCCGACGGACGCGGGCGTCATGATCTCATAGGTCAGGGGGTTGGCCAGCATGCCGTGCTGGTGAATGCCTGCCTCGTGCGCAAATGCGTTCTCGCCCACAATCGCCTTGTTCGGCGCGGGACGGAACGCGATCGCCTCGCCCAGCAGCCGGCTTGTTGCGTACAGCCTATCGAGAACGATTCCGCTTGCAACCTTATAGCGGTCCTTGCGCACCGTCAGCGCCGCCGCGATCTCTTCAAGAGCCGCGTTGCCGGCCCGCTCGCCTATCCCATTGAT
>CAXTVG010000208.1:0-3376 GCA_964247505.1 uncultured Acidobacteriaceae bacterium | reverse complement strand
TCCACATAGGTGCGCGCCAACCGCACCATCTCGTCCACCTGCGCGAGTGCCCGCTCCCGGCTCATCTTCAGCTTCCACTCCAGATGAATGTCCGAGCTCGCGAGGAATGTGTGGATGCGCGCCCGCTCCGCACCTTCGATCGAGGCAGCCGCCCGCTCGATGTCCTCGCGCCGGGCCCGGGCCAAGGACGCGATCACCGGCCGCCGTACCTCCCGCGCTACCCGCCGGATCGCCTGGAAATCGCCCTCGGACGAAATGGCGAAACCTGCTTCGAGGATGTCGACTCCCAGAGCATCGAGCGCATGCGCCATCCCGAGCTTTTCCGCTTCCGTCATGCTGCAGCCCGGCGACTGCTCGCCGTCGCGCAGTGTCGTATCAAAGAAGAGAACATTGTCGTTTACCACGTAGGGACCTCCGCCGAGCCTGGACTCAGTGTCCCATTGAGAAATGAATAAGTCCAATGACAAAAACAACACGATTCCATAAGTAAATGTTATTCTACCTTTGCCTGTGCTTATCGGCGATGGTTTGATATTATGGATTTAGCACAGCTTGAAACTTTTTTAGCGATTGTGGAAGAGCGAGGTTTTTCCCGCGCCGCCGTGCGCCTACGCCGAACCCAACCCGCCGTAAGCCAGGCCATACGCCGCCTGGAAGAGGAACTCAACGAGCGTCTGTTCGAGAGGGGCAGCCGCGATGGCGCCCTTACTGCCGCTGGGGAAGTGCTGCGCGATTATGCCGAGCGGCTCGTGCGCCTCCGCGGAGAGGCCCGCAGCGCGGTCGAGGAGCTCCGATCCCTGGCGCGCGGCCAGCTCTCCGTGGCCGCTAACGAGTACACCACGCATCTGCTTCTGCCGGTGCTTGCCGAGTACCGCCAAAGCCACCCGCACATTGCCATCCTGGTGCAGCGCGCGTTGGCCAGCCGCATCCCGGAGCAGGTGCTGGACCGACAGATTGAGCTCGGCGTTCTTACCTTTATGCCGGAGCAGGAAACCCTTGGAGCCACGGCCGTGTACGAGGATGAGGTTGCGTTGGTGGTCGACCCGAAGCATCCATTAGCAGCCGCCGCGCAGGCTTCCGTCGAGGAGTTGGGGGCTTTGAACTTTATCGGCCACGCGGTTTCCTCGCCCTTGCGCCGCGACATTACTGAACTGTTCGCGCGCGCCCGCACCCCTTTGCACATGGGCGTACAGCTGCCCAGCCTGGAAGCGATCAAGCGGTTTGTGGCTGCGGGGGTGGGCGTGGCGATTTTGCCGGGGCTCGCGGTTGCTCAGGAAGTGGAGAGGGGGGATCTGGTTCGAGTGCCCGTTCCGGATCTCGCGGCGAGCCGCCGTTTATTCATTGTGCAGCGCCGCGACGCGCCGGTATCGCACGCCGCTGCTGCTTTCCTGCGCACGTTTGAGCGCCTGGCGCGGCAGCGAGGGAACCCTTACACGTTTTCCCCTGTTCCCCTCAGAGATGCAGCGGAAAGGCGCGGCAGCAAGCCGAGGGGCTGAAGCTGGGCGTGCTGCGGGGTGATGCTTTGCCGGGCGCGTACATGGGTCAGCATGATGTACAGTCCCCACACCGCGGCGAGAGCGAGGCAGAATAGAAGGAGGAAGCGCGAAACGCGCGCGGGGCTGAATGGGACGCTCATGCGGGCCTCCAGAATACGGGATGGGATGCGCTCCGGCCACGCGAAAGGTACAATTGCGATTGACCGGGGACGCGAGAGCTACGTTTGTGCCCGGAACTCAGCAGAGAGCCCCCAGAAGGGCAGCGCTCCGCGCGACGCGAAAAGACCCTCGCGCGCCGGGCGAGAGGCGAACACAACGAATGAAGAAATGCGCGTGGTTTCTGGCGTGCCTGCCTTTGGCAGCCGCCGTGGCACACGCCCAGGAAAGCCGGCAGGACGCGAGCGTCAGCTATTCCGGGCTCTTTTCGCCAGAGGTCGTCGGCAATGGCGTCCGGCAAACGGGGACTATCGGTGACATCGGCGTTTTGGGCAGCTACCGCTACCTGCTCACGCCACGCGGGGCCGCCGAGGTGAACTATGGCTACAACCGGTACATCAACAAATACAATTCAAACCAGATAGGGTACCGCGCGCACACGCAGTTTCAGGAGTTTTCAGCCGAATACGTGTACAGCCCCTTCTCGTGGCACAACTTCTTTCCATTCATCGAGGGCGGGGTCGGGGCCTACTTTTTCGGGATCATCAACGACAACAAATCCAACCAGTTCCCGTTTAAAAGCAACACGGCGATCGGCGTTCCGTACGGCGGCGGGTTCGCTTATGAGTTGAGTCCCAGCTGGGACATCCGGGTTGAGTATCGGGGAATTGTCGTGAAAGCGCCCAACATGGGAGCTACAGGCAATGTCACGAACACTGGCCGCTATGAAAACATCAGCGATCCTGTTATCGGCGTCGCCTATCACTTCTAGGGTGCGCTGCATTCGGGACGCAAGCTGTGGAGAACAGCCTCGCTGAGCGGGGCTGTTCTTCTACCAGTTGCGCGCGCTAGAAGATCTCGTAAGAAACTCCTACGCTGAACCCGTTTGGCGTAAGACCTGAACTTTGGCGAGGGAAGGCAATTTCAGCGCCGGGAGCGCTGGGCCAGAGCTGGTAGTCGTACTCACCGCGGACTTTGAAGCGAGGGCGGAAGCGGTACTCCACTCCCCCCCCTGGCTCGTACGCGAAATAGCTGCCGGATGCGCTTGTGAAGGTAAGGCTTGGCGGGTAATGCGCGACTGCAGCCCCGACCAGTACCTTGCCGTAGGCCGTCAGACCGTGGTACTGGTATGCCTTGATGATCGGGCCACCCATAAAAGTCTTTTCCGTAAGAGTACCTGTTACAAGTCTTCCGTTTATGAAAGCCGCAGAGCCTTCGACGCTGTTCAGGTCAAGCAGCCGGACCTCTCCCTCGACACCGAAACGTCCGGTGATCCAGTAATCGCCGTAAAATCCGATGCCGTCCGACCGTGTGAACTTCACATAATCGTTCTGGAAGTTGGAGAACTCGACACCACCCCATAGGTGGCGTTCGGAGCCGACGGCGGCAGGGCGAACCTGTGCCTGGGAGGCGAGGGGAAGGGAAAAGCAGGCAAGGCAGAGCAAAAGCGGGGAGAAATTTCCTAAGCGCATCGTTTGTCTCCGAAAAGTCCGAAACAGTTTCAGAACGTTTGCAATCGTGCTCGTTTGATCTGGCACGCAGGTTTAATGTCATCCCGCGTGCCTCTGGCTATGTCCTACTGTGGTGCGCCGGCGGTTGTGGCTGGCGGTGCCGCTGGTGCTCCAACGTCGGCTTGGGATGCGCCGGGCGCGGCGTTTGGCGCGTTTCCGGCGTTCGCTTCCCCGGTCGTGGGAGCCGCTCCCCGTCACGCTGCCGGTACTCCT
>CAXTVG010000207.1:309-4707 GCA_964247505.1 uncultured Acidobacteriaceae bacterium | reverse complement strand
AGCGGGCCTCGTGCATTTTCGAGCATGTGTACTTTTCGCGGCCCGATTCGCGGGTTTTTGGGCGCTGGGTGCAGGACTCGCGCGAAGCGATGGGGCGGCAGCTGGCGCGGGAATCCGCGGTCCCGGCGGACCTGGTTGTCCCGGTGCCGGACTCGGGCGTGACCGCGGCGATTGGGTATGCGGACGAGTCGGGGTTGCCGTTCCGGTTCGGGCTGATCCGCAACCACTACGTAGGCCGGACGTTTATTGAGCCGGAGCAGAAGGTGCGCGACTTTGGCGTCCGCCTGAAGCTGAATCCGGTGAGGAATCTGCTGGAAGGCAAGCGCGTGATCTTGATCGATGATTCGATCATTCGGGGAACAACCTCGCGCAAGATCGTGCGGATGGTGCGCGCGGCGGGGGCGAAGGAAGTGCACCTGCGGATTTCGTGCCCGCCCACGGTTTCGCCTTGCTTCTACGGGGTGGATACGCCAAGCAAGAAGGACCTGATCGGGGCGAACAAGACTGTCGACGAAATACGCCAGTTTATCGAGGCGGATTCGCTGGCATATTTGTCGCTCGACGGGCTGCGCGAGGCTGTCGACGGCGGCGCGGGGGAGGGTTTTTGCGTGGCCTGCTACACGGGCGCCTACCCGACGGCCTGGGTGGATGTGGATGAGATTCTGCCCGCGCCTGCGCTGCGGGCCTGAGTTTTCCCTTAGGCGCAACTCAGTGGGGGCGCAGGGCTTCTATCTCAAGCAAAGAGGTGGAGTGTGGCGAAGTACGGGCCGGAAACGCACGAAGTGGTTGAGCGCGAGATGAAGGAGTTCAAGGAAGGCAAGCTGCAGATGGGGCGCAGCGGTAAGAAGGTCACCAACCCCAAGCAGGCCATCGCGATCGCTTTGTCGGAGGCCCGGCGCGAGGGAGACAAAGTGCCGCCCGCGCCGGAGGGGACTGCCTCGGCGGCGAAAGAGGGTACGGACCGTAAAGCGGCTGCAAAGAAGCAAGGAGCAGCAAAGAAAGGTTCGGCCAAGAGCGCCGGAACCAAGAAAGCCGCTGCAAAGAAGAGCGCGCCGAAGAAGGCTGCGGCGAAAAAATCGGACGTGAAGAAGTCCGCGACGAAGAGCGCGAAGTAAGGCAGTCGGGGCTTTCCGAGGACGTGTCCAGCTCGTATTCGGAGTAAAGGCGTGTTTTCCGCAGAACTGTAAAGTCACAGGAGTGGTCCTGAGCTTTCGCTCAGAAGAACCCATATCTCAAAGTCGAGACGTGGGCCACCCGTGCCTTGAGTGCGAAAACTGGATGCCTTGTCTCGGGAACGAAGCTTGAGCTAGCCGTGTTTTGGGGACGAAGACTTGGGATGCCCGTGACTCAGACGCGCTCGCATCGGGCTTATGACGCTCGGAGATGTCTGAAAACTAGCTGCTGGATGAGGAAGTGCCCGCGCTGCCGCCGCTGCCGGCAGAGCTTGCGGGTGTGCTGGACGGGGCGGCGGCCGGGGTGCTGCTCTTGCCTGCGTCCCCGCTGGGCTTGGATTCGGAGCCGGGTTTCGATTCGGAGCCGGAGCCGCCTTCGCTCGCGCTCTTTTTGCCGCCGGCTTTGCCGTAATCGGTGAGGTAAAAACCGGAGCCTTTGAACTGGATGGCGGGGGCGGACAAGAGGCGCTCGCTCGTGCTCCCGCACTTGGCGCACTCGGTTTGCTCGGGGGCGCTGAAACTTTGGATTTTTTCGAAGCGATGGCCGCAGGCAGTGCAGCGGTACTCGTACAACGGCACAGGGAAACCTCGTGGGGGCGTCGATAAGTTGATTGTAGCGGAGCGGCTTACTGGGGCAGCGTAACCGGGCGGACCTCGTGTACTGCTTCCACGGCGCGCAGCTGGCGAAGCAGGCCGGGGGTGGCTGCGCCGTCGATCTGGATCACTGCCAGCGCGGAGCCTTGCGACGGGCCTTCGGCGCGGCCGAGAGCGAAGTTGGCGATGTTGATGCCGTGCTCGCCGACCACGGTGCCGAGCTTGCCGATCACCCCGGGGACGTCGCTGTTGCGGACCACCAGCAGGGTGCCCTGGAGAGGTGCTTCGATGGGCGTGCCTTCAAGCGCGAGCAGGCGGGCGGATTGCCCGCTGAGCGCGACGCCGGCCCGCGCCCGGAGGCAGCCGCCGTTGCGCGTGTGGAGCGCCAGGGCGATTGCGCTGGAGCCCCCGGTTTTTTCCTCGTGAACGCGGATGCCGCGCTCTCCGGCGACTTGGGCGGCGTTGATGCGGTTCGCGCCCTCGCTCGCGCCGAGGATGCCGGCGAGCGCTGCGTTGCGCACCATCTCGGTTTGGGCCTCGGCGAGCGTGCCGGAGTAGACCAGGCTGACGCTTTCGAGGCCCTCGCTTTCCGCTGGCAGCAGCTGTGCAAGCATGGCCCCGAGGCGTTCGGCTGCTTCGGCGAAAGGGGCAAGCGCGAGGTATTGCTCGTGCGTCAGGGACGGGCTGTTGACGGCATTTTGCACGACGCCCAGTTTGAGGTACGCGCGGACCTGCTCCGCGATCTGGATGCCGACCGCTTCCTGCGCTTCAGTGGTGGACCCGGCGATATGCGGGGTGAGCAGGAGATTGGGCAGGCCGAACAGGGGCGAATTTTTGAGCGGTTCCTGCTCGAAAACGTCGAGGGCCGCGCCGGCGATTGTCTTGCCGCGGAGCGCGTCGGCCAGGGCGGCGGTATCGATCAGCTCGCCGCGGGCGCAGTTGACGATGCGGGCGCCCGGTTTCATCAGGGCCAGGGTCGCGGCGTTGACGATGCCGTGGGTTTGCGGGGTGAGGCCGACGTGGAGCGAAAGGTAATCGCTCGCGCGGAAGAGCTCATCCGTGGAAACGAGGCGGACTTCGTGCTCGCGCGCGACTGCGGGAGCGACAAAGGGATCGTGGCCGAGGAGCGTCATGCCGAAGGCGCGGGCGCGGCGGGCGACTTCGAGCCCGATGCGGCCGAGGCCGAGAATACCGAGAGTTTTGCCGCGCAGCTCCGCGCCGGAGAGCGATTTTTTCTCCCAGCGGCCTTCGTGCAGGGCGGCGTTGGCGCGCGGGAGCTCGCGGGCGAGCGCGAGCATAAGCGCGAGGGTGAGCTCGGCGACCGCGACGGCGTTGGCGCCGGGGGTGTTCATGACGACGATGCCGCGCCGCGTGGCTGCTTCCGCGTCGATGTTGTCGACACCCACGCCGGCGCGCCCGATCACCCGCAGCTTGGGCGCGGCGGCGAGCAGGGCGTCGTCCACCTGGACGGCGGAGCGGACGATCAGGGCGTCGGCGTCCCCGAGCGCGTCCGGCAGGGACGGGATTTGGTCGTGGGTCAGGACCTCCCAGCCGGGCTCTTCGCGCAGGACGGCGACCGTGGCGGGGGAGACTTTTTCGGCGAGCACGATCTTCATGCTTGCGCTCCTTCGACCGCGACCGGCGGGTGCGCGCAGTCGAGCAGGTCGCGTCCGCACGGGCAGGCGGCGCGGTTCACGAGCAGGCTTTCGCGGGTGGCGTAGACACGCTGGGCGGCGGTGAGGGCCTGGCCGAGTTCGATGCCGGGGAGCCGCAGCGCTTCGACCGCTACGTGCTCGAGCGCGCCGATGAGCGCGATGGTGTCCATGTAATCGAAAAAGCCGAGGTGGGCGATGCGGAAGAGCTGGCCCTTCATCTCGCCCTGGCCGTTGGTGATGGTCGCGCCGAAGCGCTGCTTGAGCTCCTTGACGATCACGCCGGAGTCGACGCCAGAAGGTGGGAGCACGGCGGTGACGGCGGCGGCGGGGGCGAGCGGGGCGAACAGCTCGAGCCCCAGGGCCTCCACGGCGGCGCGGGTCATCGCGGCGCAGGTTTCGGCGTTGTTGACCAGCGCGGCGCGGCCTCGGGCGAGGTCGCCGTCGGCTTGCGCGGCAATAAAGTCGAGCGCAGCGGCGAGCCCGGCGATCAGCGAGACCGCGGGGGTGTAGGCGGACTCGGCTTTGTGGGCGTTTTTGCGCTCCTTGCGGAGGTCGAAGTAGTAACGCGGGTTGAGCGAGAACTCCATCGAGGCCCAGGCTTTTTCGCTTACAGAAAGATAGGCGAGGCCGGGCGGGATCATGACTGCTTTTTGCGAGCCGCCGATCATGATATCCACGTCGCGATCGACGTCGAAGTGGGTGGTGCCGAGGCCAGTGATCGCGTCGACAACCAGCAGCGCGTCGCTCCGTTGCGAGCGCAAAAGCTCGGCGACGGCGGGGACGCAGTGGCGTACGCCGGTGGAGGTTTCGGTGCCCTGCATAAAAACCGCGCGGGTTTCAATGCGGAGTTTTTCGCGGACTCGATCGATCGAAAAGGTCTGGCCGTAGGGAGCCTCGACCACGTCCACCTCGCAGGAAAACGCCTTGCCCAGAGCGGTCCAGCGCTCGCCGAACTTGCCTGCGGAGAGCACCAGGAT
>CAXTVG010000207.1:0-299 GCA_964247505.1 uncultured Acidobacteriaceae bacterium | reverse complement strand
GTTCATGATATCCACGTCGCGATCGACGTCGAAATGAGTAGTCCCGAGCCCGGTGATGGCATCGACGACCAGCAGGGCGTCGCTCCGTTGCGTGCGCAGCAGCTCGGCGACGGCAGGGACGCAATGGCGCACGCCGGTCGAGGTTTCGGTGGCCTGCATGAAAACGGCGCGGGTTTCGATGCGGAGTTTTTCGCGGACCCGGTCGATCGAAAAAGTCTGGCCGTAAGGAGCCTCGACCACGTCGACGTCGCAGGAGAAAGCCTTGCCCAGGGCGGTCCAGCGCTCGCCGAACTTGCCTG
>CAXTVG010000206.1:0-4707 GCA_964247505.1 uncultured Acidobacteriaceae bacterium | reverse complement strand
TTTTCTTGCCAGACAGGCTTCTTTTCGTGGTGAAACAGCGAGGCGCGGGCCGCGGGCCCGAGGGGAACCAGGCAGCAAACAATCAAGGCTAAGTTAGCGGCTCGCATGCCTTTGCTCCCTGTGCCGCGGAATCGGTTGCGCAGACGCGTTCAGGTTGACCACCTCGCGCGTTACCTCGAAAGTGCTATGCAGCATGGCATCAGAGCTGTCGCCTACCCACACATCGAACGCGCCCGGCTCGACCGCCCACATGCGACTCGCGGGGCTCCAGAACGCAAGCTGTTTTGGGCCAACGGGAAAGCGGACGGTCGTCGACTCGCCCGGCGCAAGGCTCACCCGGGCAAAGCCTTTCAATTCCCGCACCGGGCGCACCGCGCTTCCGGCGCGCTGGTGGATGTAGAGCTGCACGACTTCATCCCCTGCCCTCGATCCGGTGTTTTCAACCACCGCGGTGGCTTCCATGGAGCCGTCGCGCCCCATGCGTCCGGCGCTTAACTGGAGGTCTCGCATCGCAAACGTTGTGTACGCCAGGCCATAGCCGAACGGGTACAGCGGCGCTGTCGGCTCGTCCCAGTAAAAGGACTTATAGTCTTTCGCGTCCTGATTGATCTTGGTGGCGTTTCGCGCGTAGAAAACCGGGATCTGCCCCGTCGAGCGCGGCCAGGTGACCGGCAGCTTGCCCCCGGGGCTCGCGTCGCCGAAGAGCAGGTCGGCAACGGCATGACCGCCTTCCGAGCCCGGCTGCCACACTTCAAGAATCGCGGGCACATGCGTGGAAGCCCAGGTGATGTCGAGCGGACGGCCGTTGACCATCACCAGCACGACCGGCTTGCCTTGCTTGCGGCAGGCGCCCACGACGCGCTGCATCAGTTCGAGCTGGCGTCCCGGCAGGTCGATCGAAGCGCGGGAAGCGTATTCGCCATTCATCGAAGCGGCTTCCCCAAGCACCAGCACGGTTCCATCGGCAGCTTCGGCGGCAGCCACGGCTTTCTCAATCCCCGCCTCCTCTCGATCGGGTGCGTCGTCCATCGTATCGGGATTGAGCTCGGCCTGGCGCTCACGCTTCACCTCCACGCCCGGCTCGTAAAGCACCCGTACGCCAGCCCCGGCGCGTTCGCGAATGCCGTCCAGCACCGTAACCGTGTCCGCCTTTGCGGCCTTGCCCGGCCAGGAGCCCATCATCGCGGTCTGGCTGTCGGCGAGCGCGCCGATCACCGCGATGCTGCGGATGCCCGGCTCGAGCGGCAGGGTCTGGTGCTCGTTCCGCAGCAGAACGGCGCTTGCCACCGCCGCTTTCCTCGCCAGCGCCCGGTGCGCCCGCTCCGCCTGCGCAGCTTCATCTGCTGAAATCGCGGCATAAGGGTGCTCGAACAAGCCCAGCTGCATTTTGATCCGCAAAATGGGGCGAACCGCCGCATCCAGCGCGCCAGCGGTGATCGCGCCGTCTTTTACGTACGCCGGCAGGAATTTGAAGTAGGTTTGGCTGCCCATGTCCAGGTTTTCCCCGGCGCGGAACGCGCGCAGCGCTGCATCGCTCAGGTCGCCCGCGTAGCCCTCCTGCACCATGGTGTGGATGGCCCAGGAGTCGCTCACCACGAACCCGCGAAAGCCCCACTGCCGGCGCAGCACATCCTTGAGCAGAAAGCTATTGCCGCTCGCTGGCACCCCGTCCCGCGACATGTCCGCGCGCATCACGCTCCCGCCACCCGCCTCGACCGCCGCGCGAAACGGTGGCAGGTACACATTCTGCAGCAGCACTTCAGGCAGGTACACCGAATCGTAGTCGCGGCCGCCCACCGGCGAGCCATACCCGGCAAAGTGCTTGGCGCAGGCCAGGATATGATCCGGCGCGCCCAGTTCGATTCCCTGCAAACCCCTCACCTTGGCCGCCGCCATCGCCGCTCCCAGGTAGGGGTCTTCGCCCGAGCCTTCAACAATGCGCCCCCATCGAGGGTCGCGCGCAATATCGAGCATCGGAGCGAATGTCCAGTTCAGGCCGACCGCGGACGCTTCTTCGGCAATCGCCGCATGCTCCTGCTCCACCAGTCCGGGATCCCAGCTGGCCGCCTGCGCGAGCGAAATGGGGAACAGCGTTTGGTAGCCGTTGATGACGTCGTAGCCCAGCAGCAGCGGAATATGCAGACGCGACTGCTCCACCGCGATCTGCTGGTCGTGCCGGAGCTGCACGGGATCGGTGACGTCGAGCAAGGCACCCACTTCGCCCTTGCGGATGCCGTCGTCGGTGATGCGCTTCGGGTCGCCCAGTTGGTTGAGCTGCCCGATCTTCTCAGCGGCGGTCATGCGATGCAGCAGCGCGTCCACTCGTGCATCGATCGAGCCGTTTTCCATCTCGGCGCGCCTGCCAGCCGGGGCGGCGGAAGCGCCAAGCGCGGCGCACAGAAGCGCAGCCGCTGCGAAGCGCTGCACGGCGATTGCGCGAGGTGAGCGGCGGCGGTTTGGAGGCAGAGCTTGCGGATGTCCGTTCAAACGCACCCTCATCGTGACGGCACAAGAACGCGTGACACGTCGCCCATCATGGAACATCGGCCTAAGCGGCGGGGACAAGTTTCTAGGTGTTAAGCCGTTGCCGCCCAGGAATTGGCCCCTTTCTGCGGCGTTAACGGCCGGCAGCCGTTTGACCGCGGATGTTAGAGCCTCGCTCGATCGCTAATGCGGGCCGCCTTTCAGCAGAGAGCTTAGAAAGCCGAAGCCTTGGGTGCCCCACGGTGTCGCCTCCCCGCCGGTGGTCAGCAGTGAGTTCGGATCCTTGGAGTCATCCTTATAAATCCAAAGCAGAGTGCTCACCTTTTCGTCGAGCATTGCCTTGAGAAAGTTGGCGGGATCGGTATTGCCGCTGGCGGTTTGCGGGCCGCACTCCGCGAAGATCAGTGCGTAGCCGTCCTTTCTGAGCCTTTGCACGCGCGCGATCGTCGACGCGGTGTCTTTGTACTCCCACGTGTACCCGTGCAGATCGAAAAGGATATTGGACCGGCCCCGGAGCAGTTCCCTTCCCTGGCTGAGAATCACGTCGTCGGACGAGTCCCAGTAGCTGCCTGGAACCACGACAATATTCTTGTTCCCGGCGGCGCGAACGGTATCGACCATGTCTTTCATGTCGCTGAGCCAGCTGGGCGGGTTCGTGCCGCTGTACGGTTCGTTCCAGACCCCGAGCCAAACGTCGGGCTGGTCCTTGAAATGCTCCGCGATTTCGCGCAGCTTTGCCTTGTAAGCCGGGTAAAACCCCTGGGCAGACGGGGTTTCGCCGGCCATTTGCGCGCCGGTCGCCTCCCAGTATCCGGGGTTCAACAGGGTCACCCTGCCGTGGGCGCGGTTGTCGTCCACCACCGCCTGCAGCGAGAACAGCCGCTCCCCGGCGGTCCCTTCGATTTCAGGGCCGCTCACTGGCTGCACCGACATATCGGTGATCGCCTCGCGCACGATGTTGATTTTGTAGGCGTCCATGGACGAGGCATTGGGGCCGTTGGTCCCAAACGCATTCACGCCGGCGAAAATGGCGGCCTTCCCGTTCTTCAGAATCCGGGTCCCCGCTATGGAGTAGGTGTCCTGACCCCAGGCTTGCGCCGCAAAAAGACAGAGGACGCCCGCGCTGAACAGCTTTCCAAGTCCCTGCATCGTTGTCTCTCCTGAGACAGGTGTGTCGCTCATCGCGCCTGAAACATTCCACCGGCGCTGGCTGCGTGGATCACCTCGGACGCCTGCGAACTGCCGCCGACCCAGAACTCGAAGTCGCCATCGTGGCCGGTAACGAGCTGCGCGCCCTGGTAGAAAGCGATGTCCTGCTGAGTCAGCGAAAAAGTGAGGTGGCGAGTTTCGCCGGGGTTGAGTGTGACGCGCTGAGATCCTTTGAGCTCTCGCAAAGGCTGCTCCGTCGGCGCGACGAGGCGGCGGAAGTAAAGCTGCGCGACTTCATCGGCCTTGCGCTTGCCGGTGTTGGTGACGTCTGCCTCCACAACCAGTGTGCCGCTTGCTGATGGGTGCGCCGCGAAGTGCGAATAAGTAAACGCGGTGTAGGAAAGCCCCCAGCCGAATGGGTAAATGGGCTCATTGAACTGGTCGATATAGCGCGAGTGGGCCTGCTCGCCGCCGAGTTCGGGAGGGTGGCTCAAGTCGGTTGAGCCGGCGGGACGGCCGGTCGGC
The DNA here is from genome assembly GCA_964247505.1 of uncultured Acidobacteriaceae bacterium. Taxonomy (GTDB): domain Bacteria; phylum Acidobacteriota; class Terriglobia; order Terriglobales; family Acidobacteriaceae; genus EB88. Next base: position 549 of record CAXTVG010000206.1, on the reverse strand, counting down.
AGCTGCGCCAGGTAAAGCGGCTCCTGCCCGACCGAGTAGGGGAACTCGACCGGCAGCTTGCCGGAAGGGACCGACTCGCCGAAAAGTGTGGCCGCGAGCGCGGGGCCGGCTTCGATCCCCGGAAACCAGACCGCGAGCATTGCCGGAATGTGCCGCGCGGCCCAGGGCAGCGCGAGCGGGCGACCGCTGAAGACCAGCAGCACAACCGGCTTGCCGGTCGCCGCGACCGCTTCAAGCAGCTGCTCCTGGTTGCCGGGCAGGTCGAGCCTTGTCCGCGAGGTCGCCTCGCCCGTCATTGCCGGACCGTCCTCGCCGAGCGCGAGCACCGCAACATCGGCGCTGCGAGCGGCCTGGACTGCGGCGGCAAAGCCAGCCGTGGAATCGCCGCGAAGTTCGGTGCCTTTGGCATAGCTGAGGCGCGGGCCGAGCCGGGCGGCGAGCGCGGCGCGTAGTGTGCGGACGTCAGCGGGGCTGCCCGCGCCTTGCCACGAGCCGAGCATCTGCTCCGGGTCGTCGGCGAGCGGACCGATCAGGGCGATTTTTGGGGCG
>CAXTVG010000205.1:0-4748 GCA_964247505.1 uncultured Acidobacteriaceae bacterium | reverse complement strand
GGTGTACACCGTGCTGCCATGGCGTGTTCCGCATTTCCGCGCTCGATGCGGAGCGCCTGCGGGCGGGGCTCCAAGCTCTCCACCAGCAATCGCCGGAGCGAGCCGAGGCGCTGGAGCAGCGAGCCCGCACAGCAGCGGCAGCGCTCGCCCGGCAATACCCCGGCGACCCTGTGTCCGGTTGGCTTCAGGAGGAAGACGAGCGCTGGGACGCGTTCGCCGACCTGCCGGAAGCCGACGCGCCCTGCCCTGTTCTCGACCCCGCAAGCGGCCGCTGCGAGTTGTACGAGGCGCGCCCGCTCACCTGCCGCGTTTTCGGGCCGCCGGTGCGGAACGAAGGCGGCGTGGGCGTGTGCGAGCTGTGCTACGCAGGCGCGAGCGAGGCGGAAATCCTGGCCGGCGAAATGCATCTTGCACACGAGGAGCTTGAAAGCGAGCTCGATGCGGAGCTGGCCGCGTCGGGGCGGAGCGGCGAGACCATCATCGCTTTCGCTTTGACGACCTCCCTTTCGGATTGAAGGGCAACGGAACGGCCGGAGAGGAAAAACGCCTGGACGCAGCGGCTAAATCGGCATCAGAAAATCAGGCCCGATTGTTCCCCGGACGAAATGTATCGGCGCGCTTTTTTGACGGAGCGAAAAACGGGCACTCGGTGCGAGGAGGCTGGAAAGAACCGACGTGAAGCGGCGCGCAACTCCATTTCGCCCGGCGGGATGCCTTCTTTTCCTGCTCCTCCCGGCGTTCCCGGGCGGCCCTTGTGGGCTTGCGCAAGAGCTCCCATCGGCACCCTCCGTTCCGTGGACTGCGCCACCGAGCCTTGGAGCCCACCTGCACTCGCCGGGCGAGCAGGGTCCGCTTTCGCCCGAAGCCGGTCCGGTGGACGCGGCGCACCCGCTCGCGCTGCCCGCGCTGATCGATATCGCGGAGCGGCGCAACCCCCAAACCCGCTCCGCCTGGGAAGCCGCAAAGCAGGCCGCGGCGGCCAAGGGCGTGGCGCGCTCGGCGCTGTTCCCCACCCTCACGGGGCTGGTCGTGAGCGCGACGACCCGCACAGCCGTGCTGTTCAACACTATTTTCGTGCGCCAAACCGAAGGCCTGTACGAGCCGGCGCTGGAGCTGGACTACACCGTTTTGGACTGGAACGCACGGGTGGACGCGCTGCGAGCGGCGCGCTACGACCTGTTCGCGACCGACTTCGCGTTTAATGACACGCACCTGCAAATCATGGAAACGGTGGCGACCAGCTACTTTGGACTGCTCAACAGCATCGGCCAGGTCGCGGCCGCGCAGGCCAACCTTCGCAATGCGCAAACCGTCGCGGCGCAGGTGGACGCGCAGCTCGCGCAGGGTTTGGCGACACTGCCGGACGCGCTTGAAGCGCGCGCCGCCGCCGCGCAGGCAGCGTATCAGCTGGCCAGTTTGCAGGGGACGCAATCGAATGCGCAAGCCTCGCTGGCGACCACGTTGGGGCTGCCTGCCTCGACGGTGCTGCCCATCGTGCCGCTCGACCGCCTGGCACCGCCCGAAGCCCTGGCCGAAACCGCGGCGGACGCGATCGCAAAAGCGCTCGCCGACCGGCCCGACCTGTTGGAACAGGAGTCGCGGGTGGCTGCGGCCGAGCAGCGGATCCGGCAGGCGCGCAAAGCCTACTATCCGGACATTGTTTTTACATCGAACTGGGGCAGGGCGCGGGCGTTCGGCGAGCAGGACCAGCTCCACGAGGCTTACGCCGCCGGAGGCGAGTGGAACGTGCAGCTGAACCTGCGCTGGACCCTGTTCGACGGCGGCCTGCGCAGGAGCGAGGTGGCCGAGGCCGCGGCAGCAAAAGCGGCGGCGCAGGCCCTGCTCGACACAGACCGGGATGGCATCGAGAGGGAGGTGTGGACCGCCTACACCAACACGCAAACCGCGTTCCAACAGCAGCAGGCGGCCCAAACCCTGCTGCACGCCTCGGAAACTTCGTTTGCCGCGGCGACAGAAAGCTACGGCCTGGGCGTGCGGACGCTGGTGAATGTGGTGACGGCCGAGCAGCAGCTCGCGCAGGCGCGGCAGGAGGATGTGGCGGCGCGCACCAACCTGTTTACGCAGGCGACAACCCTGCTGTTTCGCACTGGCGAGTTGCTGCGCTCCCATGCGGGCCCGCCGGTATTACCACCAGTCACGATGCCGCCCGTGCCGGCGCTCAGGCCGTCCTCGGGCCCCGGCATCCCAAACGGAGAGAAATGAGCCATGGATCTGACTCAAAAAAACCGAACCGGCTGGAAGCTCACCCTGGCCGCCGCGCTCGTCCTGTTGTGCGGCTGCAATCGCTCGCCTTCCATCAACATCCTGGGCTCGTTCTTTCCAGTTTGGCTGTTCTGCGCGGTGTTTGGGGTAGTGCTGGCCTTTATGGTGAACGTGGCACTGGGGCGCGTCGGCTGGAGCGCGCAGCTGGCACCGGCACTGCTCGTTTACCCAGCGCTCGCGGTGCTGCTGTCGCTCACCATCTGGCTCGTTTTTTACAGCTGATTCCGGTAAAGGAGGGCTCCCATGGCGGAGGACAACACAGTCCACGGCAGTGCTGAGGCCCAGGACCACAAAGATGAAAACGCGCCGCAGCAGGAAATGGGCGGCGATCGGAAACAACCCCCCGAGAACAAGCAGGATGGGGACCAGAACCAAAGCGACGAGCAGGAGGGAGACGAGCCGAAGCAAACCTGGGCTGGGCGCATCGCGAGCGGGGCCATTGTGGTGCTCTGCGCCGTGGCTATCGCGCTCGTCATCCTGGACACCAACCGCGACCCGCGCACCGACGACGCGGAAGTGTTCGCGAACTACATCGGGCTCGCTCCCCTGGTCAATGGACCGATCACTGAAATCCACGTCCGCGACAACCAGCAGGTCCATGCGGGCGAGGTGCTGTTCCGCATCGACGACCGGCCCTACCGGTATGCGCTCGAGCAGGCGCGCTCCAACCGGGCGGCGCTGGAAGGGCAGATCGAAGACCAAGCGCGGCAGATTCGCTCGCTCCAAAGCGCGGCGGTCGCGGCCCAGGCCCGGACGCGCACGGCTGCCGCGGATGTGGGGCAGGCCACCTCGGCGGTGGACCAGGCAACCGCGGACATCAATGACGCGGAAGCCGCAGTGGCGCGAGCGGAGGCCGACTACACGTACTCGGAAAGCAACCTGAAACGCGTGGAACCGCTGCTGGCGCGGCAGTTTGTCACGGTGGATCAAGTAGACCAGCTGCGCACCGGCACTGCGATGAAGCAGTTGGCCGTAAAGCAGGCCGAGGCGCAGCTTCGCCTGGCGCGGGCGCGGCTGGCCTCGAACTATGCCGCGCTGACCGCCTCGCGGGCGACGGTGAACCAGGCGGCAGCGCAAGGGCAGCAAGCCGCGCGCGTTATCCCGACGCTTGAATCGTACACAGGCCAGCGTGGCGCGCGGCTGTCGGCCATCGAGGACGCGCAGTACAACCTGAACAACTGCACGGTGCAGGCACCCTTCCACGCCCGGGTCACCAACCTGACGCTCTCGGAAGGGGCCTACGCGCGCGCCGGCCAGCAGGTGTTCACGCTGATCGACACCCGGGTATGGTGGGTGATCGCGAATTTCAGGGAAACGCAGCTGCACCGGATCCTGCCGGGCATGCACGTCGATGTTTACCTGATGAGTAACCCGCAAAAGATGTTCCGGGGGGTAGTGGACAGCGCCGCTTTCGGGGTCACGCCGGACGCGGGCACCGTGGGCTCGCTGTCGCAGGGGCTGCCCGACGCGCAGCGAACGCTCTCCTGGGTCCACCTGGCGTCGCGGTTTCCGGTACGGATCCGGGTAATCGACCCCGCGCCGGAGCAGTTCCGGATCGCGGCCTCGGCGGTGGTGGTGGTGCGGGGCTGGAGCGGCTGGTGAGCGAGTTCGCGGGGGCGGCCCAGAAGCACGGGCGCGCGGGCCAGGCCTCGTTCGACGTATGGTTTGCGTCGTTTTTACGGCGGGAGCTCGCCCCGTACCCGGGCCGCGCTTCCCTGGTGACGCGGATGACGCTTTCCGCGCTGCTTACGCTGCTGATCGCCCTGAGCTTCCATCTGACGGGCGCATCTCTCGGTGTCTTCTACACGTTTATCCTGCCGCGCGACAGCTACAGCAACACCGTCAAGCAAACCGCTCTTTCAATCCTAAGCTGGAGCCTGGGGGCCGTGTACTTGATCGCGGGCATGGCCATGTTTGTGGATTCGCCTCTGACCCATTTCCTGTTCGTCGCGGGAACGCTGTATCTGCTGTTTCTGGTGCTGGGTACTGCGCTGAACTACGGTTTCGCGACCGGGTTTGCCTTTATGATCGCGGGAATTTTGCCGCAATGGGACCTGATCGAGACCGCGAATGTGAAGGTTTCGGCCACGTTGCACACGCTGCTGGGCGTCATTATCGGTGTGCTCGCAAGCCTTCTGGTGGAGACGATCTATCACCTGTTCCGCTCCCAGGACCTCCTGGTTGCCGGAGTGGCCGACCGGCTCGGGACCGCGGGGCGCACACTCGCGGCCATGGGCGAGGGCAAACGGCCTAAGCAGGCGGACATGGCGCGCCTCGAGCAGTATGCCATGGTGGGGGCCAGCACGCTGCGGCAGCAGCTGATTCGCTCCGGGCAGAACCCGGCGGTGCGGGCGCGAGCTTCGGCTGCGATTTCGCTGAGCGCGCGGGTGGTGGAGCTTGCCGCCGCGGCGCTCCGTGAGAGACCCGGCGGCTCAGACGCAGATCGCCGGCGCCTGCGCGAGCTG
>CAXTVG010000204.1:0-4763 GCA_964247505.1 uncultured Acidobacteriaceae bacterium | reverse complement strand
TCGTGCTGGAACAGCTCCACGCTCTGCGCCAGCGCTTCGTGCCGCTCCGTCAACTTGTCGATTCTTTCCTCGAAGTCCATGTCGACAGCTTAAACCCGCTACACTGGTTCGCAAATGGATTTCATGGCGGAAGCACAACCCAGCACCAAAGCCCAGGCCAAGCCGGCCCACCCCATCACGCTGGCCATCGACATCGGCGGCTCGGGCCTCAAAATGATGGCGCTCGACGCCGCAGCCAAGCCCTTGACCGAGCGCGTCCGCTCAGAGACGCCGATCAAACCCACACCGTCGCGGGTGCTGGACATTCTGGAAACATTGAAAAAACAGATTCCCGCATTCGACCGGGTCTCCGTCGGATTTCCGGGCGTCATTAAAAAGGGCCACACTTGGACCGCGGCCAACCTGCACCCCGAATGGGTCGGCTTCGACCTCCAGGGCGAACTCCAAAAGCGCTGGGGCAAGCCCGTCAGGGTGGCCAACGACGCGGCCGTCCAGGGCTACGGTGCGATCCGGGGCGAAGGCGTTGAGCTGGTCATCACGCTCGGCACCGGCATGGGTTCGGCGCTCTTCACCTTCGGCCGCCTCGCCCCCGGCCTCGAGCTGGGGCACCACCCCTTCAAGAAAAAGCGGGAATACGAGGACTTCCTCGGCCGCCGCGGCCTGAAAGAGTTCGGCCCGACAAAGTGGAACCGCTACCTCGAAAAAGCCATCGAGCAAACCGCCCACACATTCAACTGGGACCACCTCTACATCGGCGGGGGCAACGCCAAGCTCGTCAGCTTCAAGCTGCCCGAGCACGTCAGCATCGTGTCCAACCAGGACGGGCTGCTGGGCGGCATCAAGCTGTGGGCCGACGACCAGGGCAAACCTGCTTGAATCCACCCGTGGCCATCCGCGTCCTGCTCGCCGAGGACCAGGCCATGCTGCTCGGCGCGCTTGCCGCTCTGCTCGATCTGGAGCCCGACATCGAAGTTTGCGGCCGTGCGGGAAACGGCCGCGAAGCCCTGGCACTGATCCCCAAGCTGCGCCCGGACGTGGTGGTCACGGACATCGAAATGCCGGAGCTGAGCGGGCTTTCGCTCGCCGCCGAAGCCCGCGACCGGTTCCCCTGGGCGCGGGTGATCGTGCTCACCACCTTCGCCCGGCCCGGCTATCTGCGTCGCGCGCTCGACGCGGGTGCCAAGGGCTACCTGCTCAAGGACGGCCCCTCCGCCGAGCTCGCCGACGCCGTCCGGCAGGTCCACGCCGGCAAGCGCGCCTTTGACCCCGAGCTGGCCGCCGAAGCTTGGGCTGAAGCCGACCCCCTCAGCGAGCGAGAACGCCAGATTCTTCGCCTGGCCGGGGAGGGCCGCTCCAGCGCCGAGATCGCGGCACAGTTCCACCTTTCCGAGGGCACGGTTCGGAACTACCTGTCCGAAGCCTCAAGCAAACTGGGGGCTGCGAATCGGGTAGAGGCGGCCCGAATCGCGCGGGTCAAGGGCTGGTTGTGATGCAACTAGCGCGCGGCTGCCTGAGTCGCTACATAGGAAAACGCTTCGTGCGCGGGCAGGAAGTCCACGCGCATGCCGGGAAAAACGCCGCGGAGCCAGTCCGCGCATGTCTTCATCCCTGCTTCTTCTGAAGCGCTGTGACCGAGCAGGATCAAAGCCTTTTTCCTGCCCTGCGCCGCCGCATCCGCCGCATAGGGGATGGTCTCCCACTCGGTTGCTTCGCCTACGATGAGCACCTCGACATCCGGACGCTCCAGCATGGCAACCTGCTTTTCAAGACCCGCGGAACCGGGCAGCACGGCTATTTTGGTTACCGGCAAGTCGGGGTTACCCACGACCCGGACCGCCGCCGCGCCTGTGCGCTGCTCAAGCTGGCCGGCGAACACCCGAAGCGGAATAGGTTGAGGCAGCGCAAATAAGCGCGAATCCGGGCCACCTTGCTGGTCCTTCGCCAGCCCTAGCTCCTGGGCCACGCCGGTGAGAATGCCGTCAGGCTGGCGCCGGTGCCAGCCGTCGTGAAATCGCCATACGACCAGGTGATGGTCTTGGATGTACCGCAGCTTTTCCGCCACCACAGGGTCGTCCGCGGGCAGGGCATGGAGGTCGTCGCGGTGATTGTAGAAGGTTGGCTCATGCGTGACGATCAAGTTGTCCCCGTGCGCGACCGCTTCCCGCAAAACCGCCATCGTGTCCATAAACGTCGTGGCAATGCCGGTGACGGGCGTCGCCGGATCGCCGGCCTTGATGGTGTCCACGGTGTCTGGGATAGGCGGGGCGCCATTCGCGGCAACCATACGCGCAATCACTTCCTGCGCGGTCAAGGGTTGCTTCGCAGGACCCGCAAACGCGGGCAAGCTGAAAAGCAGGCCGGCCGCAAGAGCGCTTGCGAGGGTACTGGCGCGCATAAAGCCTCCCAAAGAAAGGCGGCGGCTCGCAAAGCCGCCGTTCTGCCTTACTGCTCGTAGTACTCCAACCCTAAGTGCGTGATCAGCTCTTCGCCCATCACATGCCGCAAGGTGTTCTTGAGCTTCATAAGCTGGATGAATAGGTCGTGCTCCGGGTATAGGCCTTCGGCGGTTTGCGGAGCCTTGAAGTAGAAGCTCAGCCACTCCTGAATGCCCGCGGCGGCGAGCTCCGGGGTGCGCTTGGCCAGATCCATGAACAGGACTAAGTCGAGCGCCAGCGGGGCCGCCAGGATCGAGTCGCGGCATAGGAAATCGACCTTGATCTGCATCGGGTAGCCGAGCCAGCCGAAGATATCGATGTTATCCCAGCCCTCTTTGTTGTCCCCGCGCGGCGGGTAATAGTTGATCCGGACCTTATGGTACATGTCCGAGTACAACTCCGGGTAAAGCTCCGGCTGCAGGATGTACTCAAGCGCGCCGAGCTTCGACTCTTCCTTGGTCTTGAACGACTCCGGGTCATCCAGGACCTCGCCGTCGCGGTTGCCCAGGATGTTAGTCGAGTACCAGCCGGCGACGCCCAGCAAACGCGCCTTGAACGCCGGGGCGAGCACCGTTTTCAGAAACGTCTGCCCGGTTTTGAAGTCTTTGCCGCAGATCGGGGTCTGCGTTTTCTTCGCAAGCTCGACCATGCAGGGCAAGTCGACGGTGAGGTTCGGCGCGCCGTTCGCGAAGGGAACGCCTTCCATCAGCGCGGCATAAGCGTAAATCTGCGAAGGGGCAATGGCCGGGTCGTCATTATTCAAGCCCTGCTCAAACGAGGCGAGGGTCGCGTGGATCGCAGTCGGCTCGATGAAAATCTCCGTAGATCCGCACCAGATCACAACCACACGATCGACGGTCGCCGAAAACTGCTGAATGTCGGACCGGACCTGCTGCGCGAGGTCGCACTTGGAACGTCCGCTTTTGACGTGCGTCCCGCTCAGGCGTTTTACGTAGTGCTGGTCGAAGACCGCGGGCATCGGCCGGATCGCTTCCAAAAACGGCTTAATGGTTTCCAGCTGCGTGCGCTCGAGCACATTCGCCGTCCGCGCCGCCTCGTACATGCTTTCGTCGAAAATATCCCAGCCGGTAAAGACGATATCGTTCAGATCGGCCAGCGGCGCGAAATCTTTAATCAGCGGAGAATGCTCGTCGGTGCGCTTGCCCAGGCGGATGTGGCCCATCTGCGTGAGTGAGCCGATAGGCTTCGCGAGCCCCTTGCGCACCGCCTCAACGCCCGCGATCAGCGTGGTCGCGACCGCGCCCATGCCCACCACCATGACGCCCAGCTTGCCGGTCGGCTGCTTGGGCTTTTGTGTACTTGCTTCCATTGCCGTGTTTCCGTCCTGTTCTACAAAATTGCCCGGCCGCGCGGGGAAAGCGCGGCCCAGCCTTGACACCAAACAGCTAGTGTCTCCTTTGTACGATGGCTTTGGCAAATGCGCGCTGTCAGGCAGCCACCGCGTCCTCGCGCCGGCCGCGGACATGGCTCCACACGAACCAAAGGACCGCGGCGACAATCACGACCTCCACCCCAAGCTGGAAGCGATGAAAAATGGCCTTGAAGCGCGGGTCCGTGTCCCAGGCCTGCCCAAGCCTCGCGCCCACGTACGCCAGCACGAAGCACCAAGGCCAGGAGCCCACAAACGTGTAGATGTGAAACTTCAGCTGCGGCATGCGGGCGATCCCGGCAGGAAGCGCGATAAACGTGCGCACCACCGGCAGCAGCCGCCCAACGAGCACAGTGAGCGCGCCGTATTTCTCAAAGTAGTGCGTGGTGCGGTCCAGGTCGCGGCGGCTCAGCAGCACAAACCGCCCAAAGCGCTCCACCGCCGGCCTGCCGCCCCAGGCGCCGATCCAGTACGCGATGGCCGAGCCCGCGTTGCACCCCAGCGCGCCCGCGGTAGCGACCCCCCAAAGCGTGAGGTGATGGAGGTACACCTGGTAGCCGGCAAAGGGCATGATGACCTCGGACGGCAGCGGAATGCAGGCCGACTCAATTCCCATGAGCAGCGCCATGCCCCAGTAACCCGAAGCGGCGATAACAGCAGTGATGAATCCAGCGACGGCGGCGATGATCTTTCCTGACATGCTCCGGGGAGTATACCTTGGGGCGCTGCATCCCACTCTTAAAGGAGAAAGGAATGAGCGTGAACAAGAAAATCTCCGCGCGCAACCAGCTGCGCGGGACGGTGGAGGAGATCGTGCTCGGCACGGTTACGGCGAAGGTCACAGTGCGGGTAGGCGAGAACCTGATCGAAAGCGTCATCACCCGGCAAAGCGTGGAGGAAATGGGCGTCAAGCAGGGCGACTCGGTCACGGCGCTGAT
>CAXTVG010000203.1:0-4765 GCA_964247505.1 uncultured Acidobacteriaceae bacterium | reverse complement strand
CCGGGAGCGCTTTCCCGAGTACGACGTCTTCAGCCTGCTGCACTACAGCGAGTAAACGCAAATCGCATGCCGCTAAGCTTCGTCATTGCCCTTGACAGGAATCTTCGTGGCAAGATCGGCAAGCCGGGCATCCGTGGTCCGTTTTTCCTCGGCTGTCTTATCGAGCAGCCCGGCTACTTCATCCAGCCCCAGCCGTTGGGCGAAGAGCTTTGCTGAATCGTAGGAGGCGATGCCCCAGTGCTGGGTGCGCCGCGCCGAGGCAATCAGCGCCGCGTCCACCACCGGCGGGTCGCCGCCGTCGCCCATGCGGTCTTCGCTCTCACTCAACAGTACTTTCATACTTTTGCCATGGCCGCCGCGCGGGCTCGCCTGCAGCTTTTCAAACACCAGCTCCAGCCGGCCTACCTGGTCCTTGCTGATCTGGCTGTGCTGGCGAAAAAGATTTTTCAACTCCATATTGGCGGCGCCTTTTTCCATGCGCCCCAGCTCTTCCCGTACCATCTGTTCCGCGATGTACACCTCTTCCAGTTCGTCGACCAGCAACAACCGAAGCGACCGAAGCTGCATGCTTTCCTCCTCAGCGGCCGGCTCGTTCACCGGCCTGACGGTGGGTAGGATGCAACTCCTCGCGCACCTCCACCCATTCGGACGTTGCAAGCCATCCCTTGCGCCGGAACCAGGCCTCCATCGCAGTGCGAAGCTCAGGAAGCGGCACACGCAAACCCGCCTCGAGCAGCCCGTCCTCGACGGGAAGCGTGTCATCGAAAGCGGCATCGTTGGTGAAGTTGCGCATAGCAAAGCTGTCGAGCCAGGCAATGGGCACAGGCGCGGTCTCGCCGCCGGACACAACTCGCATCACACGCAATTTCCTCAAAAACATTGGCGGCCCTTGCACAGGATAAAGCCCCGCGCTTGCCGCGAGCCGCAGCGGACGGTAGCGTAAAAGGGTATGGGCATTCCCGGTAAGGTAGTTCTTTTCGGCGCGAACGGTTCTGTAGGCAGGGCGCTGGCTCCCCTGCTGAGCGCGCGGGCAGTTCCATACCGGGTAGTCGGACGGTCGCACCTGGGTTTGCAGGTGCGCTTCCATGGCGATCCGCTCTGCGAACACTTCCAGTGGGATCCCGAGGACAAACGGAGCGTCGCCGAAGCCTGCGCCGGCGCGGGCGCGGCTGTCTACCTGGTAGGGATGGCGCTTTGGAAGTTCAAGGACCACCTCGCGCTCATTGCAAAAACGCTTAAAGCGGCGCGAGAGTCGGGCATTCGGCGCTTTCTTCTCGTTTCCTCCAACTGGAGTTATGGCGCGCCGCAGACCGAACGCGTCCGCGAAGACCACCCCCGCGCGCCGCAGACCGTGAAGGGCCGTATCCGGCGAGACCAGGAAGATCGCGTGCTTGCCGCGCATGTTCCGGGCGTCTTCGCAACGGGCGTATTGCGCGTAGCCGACCTGTATGGGCCGCTGGTCGAAGCGAGCCATCTTTGGAGCTCATTCCAGGCCGCGAAGCTCGGTACTGAAGCGCAGCTGCTCGCACCCTACGACCGGCCTCATGAGTTTGTGTTTGTGCCCGATGCCGCGGACACCATCGCTCGCCTGCTCGAAACCGATGCCGCCTGGGCCGGCGACCGCGCCGAAAGCTGGAATTTTGGCGGTCCAGAGCTTACAACAGTGGAGCAGATGGCAAAGGAAATCTTCGCATCCGCCGGCAAGCCAGCCCGGTATAAAACTCCAGGCCGCTTCCGGCTCGGCTATGTGCGAGCTATCAATCCGTATATTCGCGAACTCGGCGAATTCCAATACCTGCTCGACGCGCCGCTTGTTCTCGACGATTCCAAGCTGGAATCGCGCCTAGGCGGTCTGAAAAAAACCGCCTATAGCGAGGGAATCCGTCGGACGCTTGCAGCGCCTTAACGCGTTCCCGGCGAAAGCTCGCCCCAGTACACCAGCGCGTCCGCGTCGCCGGTACGAGGCAGCACAGGCAGGTTGGCCGTATTCTTCGCCTCCTTCAGCACCGCTTCGAGGTGATCCATCACTTCGTCTACGCTCATGGTGTACATTTCCCGGCCGCTGTCAAAGCCGTTCTCGATGGCCTGCTTCAAATATCGCCCAGCGATTTGGGCGGCAAGCTGATCGGTGATGACGTAGCCGGTCCGCCGCTTCTGCTCGAGCCAGGCCTCGCACGGCATGGCGATCCACAGCGGACGCCCGTTCACGTCGAAGCGAACGTCCACCGCGTCGGCGTGGCGGGTGGAGATGGCGGTCATAAGCGCTTTCCAGCGGCAATGCAGTTCTTCGCCCGTCCAGTGGTCGGTGACATGGAAATCGTCGTACATACCGTGAGCCTACCGGCAGAATGCGTGGCGCGCAACAATTGCTTGAACAGTAAACATATTTTTCGGGAGAAGCTGCGTCCAACTAGAAACTACGAATCCCTTCCAACCGCATCCACAGGAGCAGCAAAGTGACAACCCGTTCCCCAGAATCTCTTCAACGCTTCGAGGAAAAGCTTCGCGCCCAGAAGGCTTTGCTCGAGCGCAGCATGCTTTCCGCCGTAAAGGAAGGCCGCCAAAGCAGCACGGACGATCTCCAGGACGCCGCCGACCATGCCGTTCAGTCCTACCAGAAAGAGTTGATCTTTCTACAAGGTACCAAGGGGCACTCCCAGCTTGCGCAGGTGCGCTCCGCGCTCGACCGAATCGATGAAGGCACCTTTGGAGAATGCCTGTTGTGTGGCAATGCCATAGGGGAAAAGCGTTTGGAAGCTGTTCCGTGGACGCCTCACTGCATTGCGTGCCAGGAGAAGATCGAAAATGGGCAGTTAGGGGATCATCGCGCCGCCTAGCGCTCATTCGTGGAAGAAGCCGCCTCGCGCACTGCGGGGCCGCTTCGATTCGCCTAAGCAGCGCCACGCCGGTCCCACGGAGGCTGCTAAACTTGAGTGGCACGGCTTTTATTTCTGATCGTTCAATTCAGGTCAACAGGCGCTAACGTCTTATCGTGAAAATACAAACCACCTCTCCAGCTCCCAAGAGCAGCTTTTCGCGCATCGGTGTTGCCGCACCGGGTTCCCTGGACCAGCGCCAGCGCTTAATCCTCCGCGCAGCTCTGATCGGCGCGGCGGTTCTGCTCGCAGTCCTTGCCGTCTCGATCTGGGGCAGCAATCGCTCGAAGCAAGCGCAGGCAGCTTTCAACACGGCCATGGATGTGTATGACTCCCCCATACAACAGCCGGGTCAGCCGCCCATTCCCAACGTCAAGAGCTATCCCTCCGCAGCAGCGCGCGCTAGGGAGGCCAATCCGCTCTTCCGCAAAGTGGCCTCGCAGTTTGGAATGTTCAAGGCGGGCAAGAACGCTCTGTATTTTGCCGGGTTAACAGCCGAAGATATGGGCGAAAACAGCGCTGCCGAAGCTGACCTGAAAAAAGTTTCCAGCGCGAGTGATCCAGGCTTAGCCGCTCTGGCGAAGATGGCACTGGCGAGTCTGTACGTCACCACAGGACGCTCTGCACAGGCCGCCGCGCTGTATCAAAGTGTCATCGCACACCCGACCGTTACTGTTTCCGCCAATGCGGCCCGGCTCGCCTTGGCAAGCTCAGAACAGGCGGCCAATCCTCAGGGCGCACGCGAGTTGTACGCGAAAATCAAGGACAGCGATAAAACCACCGTCGCCGGCCAGATCGCCACACAGAAGCTCGGCGGCAAGTAAGGTCTGCGATCGTAAAAGCCGGCCCGCTCCGCAGACCCGCTTTCCTCTTATTAGCGAACGTCAGTCCGCAGCTTTTCCTTAACAAACTCTACGACGAAAGCCACTACGGCGAGAACTGCCGCAGCGATCGTGGCGCTCTTGTGCCCCGTAACGTAGTAGCCGATCTGCGAATTGCTCGAAGCTTGGATGAGCAGGTAATCCACAATGAAGATAAGCACATAAAGTAGTCCCGCTGGTGCCTCGAATGCCATGACACGTGCCGCTTTGATAATCGCTGCATCGATGAAACCGATGATGAAGCCGACATGGAAGGTCGATTGTATGTAGGGACTGTGAAAACCTGAAAGGACTCTGGCGAGCCCGAAGAAGGTAAAAGCCAGAATGGCCCACGTAAGGCCAAATGAGAAAAGTGTCAGGATCATAGATGCGCGGGTATCCGGCTGAATGATAACGCATATCGCGTGCTTTTCCTAAACCTTCGCTGCTTTCGCGCGTTGAGGGCCTTCTCGCGTGTGGTGTGGACCATGGTTCTCTCCGCGAGTCGCACGCAGTCAACCCTTGACGGCCAACTTTTTGCGGTCGCCCACAACAGCGCGCCGGATAGCGGCGCTGCTCCCCTGCCCTCAGGGATTTGCTGCCACCCGGCAGAGCTTTGTCCGCAGCACGAATCAATACCTCGTAGTCTCGGCTTAGGGAAGCTCTGAATAAAGCTTATTCTGAGCGGAGCGAAACACCTGCTTTCCTTTAAGGCGTTGTAAAAACAAGCCTTTCGTCGCTACGCTCCTCAGAATCACATCTGGTTCGCACTTGTTCAGATCTTCCTTAAAGAATAATGCGAGGTGTTGAATAGCTGTCCGTCGGCGGCTATTCTGGGGCGTTCGCTTAGCTCGCAATGGGTAGTCACGGAGGAGAGCGGCCAATCCCGTCGGCCGCGCCGGTTTCGACTTTCACCTTCATTACTGCGGCTGGGCGGCTTCCTGAGCGTCGCGATGCGCCCTCATCTCCGCCACGCGCTCCTTGCGATGCTGGACCATCTGCTCGTATTTCGGTCTTTGCTCGCTGGTC
>CAXTVG010000202.1:0-4766 GCA_964247505.1 uncultured Acidobacteriaceae bacterium | reverse complement strand
GAGCGCGTAGCCTCCCACCTCGACCGGCGCGGGCGCGCTCGAGGCCGCTGGGTGGTCCTGGTGCCGGACCGCGTACATTTCTGCTAAATGAAACAGGAACGAGCCGGTGTAGTTGGAAGATTGCGACGCGTTTTGATAGCCGACCCGCAGCTCCGGATTGAAGTGGTTTTTCGTGATGAAAAACCAGCCGTCCTCGCGCCGCCAGCGCTCGACGCCATGGAAGCTGAGCTCGGCCGAGCGTTCCATCGCGTCCGCGGATCGCCCGTCGCCGCCGGCCCGGATCATCGGAGCGGCGGCGGAGAAGGCCAGCTGCAGTCCAATCTCTGTCCACACATGGTCGTCAGTGCGGCCGTTCGCGGGCACTTGGCCTGTAGGGTCGATCGTCAGCAGCGTCGCTCGGAGGGCGGCGAGCACCTTGTTCCGGATTTCGGGGGCGCTCGGCCCGTCATAGCCCGCGCGCAGCAGTGAGAGCAAGTTGCCTTCGCCGACCAGCGCGACGCTAAGCGTGTCCGGGTCGCCGGTGCGGTCGTGATAAAGGGAGGTAGGCGCGGCGGCAAACCGGTCGCGCTGCTCTGTGTTCCAGTAGCGCTCGACAAACGCGACGGCCTCCTCGCGGGGAACGAGCCCGAGCACGGCCCGCTGCCACTCGCCTTTCATCGCGTAGGTGCGCCAGTTGTTATTCGCGTCCGTCCCGATGATTTGCTCGATGGGCACGCGCAGGCGGTCTCGCCAGCGCAGCCACTGCTCGCGCGGGACCAGATCCCGGTATACCGGCAGCGCTTCGGCGAGCGAGGCGAGGAAAAACTCTCCGTGTTGGTTGGGGATCGCGGCGCGTCCACCGGCGAACTGAAGGGTTGCGTGCTCCATGGCGGCGACGCCGCGCGGCAGCAGATCGCGCCCGCGCCCGGCATTTACCAAAGTGCCTACGGCGAAAGCAAAGTAGGGCGTGGCGTACTGGAACTCGCGGTGCAGGTTTGGGTCGAGGATCGCGCCGTCCGGCGCCTGCCATGGCGCGGCGACGCGGGCCAGACCGTCCAGCATATCGAGCATGGCCGGTTCGGTGATCGGCATCGGGGTGGCCGGGCGCGGGGCCAGGTGGAAATGCGCGGCCTCCAACGCGCCGGGGAACTCTTGAGAGATCGCAGGGACGGCCAGCGCAAAAGCCGCAGCCGCGCACCTCACCGCCCGGCTCATTGTGCCCCGGTGCCGGCCTTGGTCTCCTCAGACCGAACCCGATCCATATCCGCGACCGCCGCCGTCGCCACGCTGTCGCGGCGGTGAATCTGGTCGAGCATCGCGGCTGCGCCCTCGGGCGAATAGTTGCCCAGCATAAAGCCCTTCACCACAAACTCGCGCCGGGCTTGGGGCACCGCCTCGGCCTGAGCGACAGCCGGAGCGACCTTAGGCAGCGTCGCGCGCCAGTGCGCCACGATTGCGCCCGCTTGCTCGGGCTCATAGCTCATGCGGTCGCCGGCCTGCATGGCATCGGTCAGGTCGTTCGGCGGCAGGTCGACGGGCGTGTTGTTTTGGAGCGCGTCATAGGCCTCGCGCAGGCGCGCACCCACGCCGGCAAACCCGTTCAACTCTGCGCGCCGGGACATCAGGGCCGGGTCGCGGCGGATGGTGAGCGTCACCTCGGCATTGACCGGGAATTTGTCCGTGGACACTTCCGTGGTCAGCGAAGGACCGTCAAAACGCCAACCTGTTTTTTTCGCGTCCACCCGGTACGGCATCGTGGCACCATTGACCGTGACCTGCGCCGGAGGCCAGTCGCCGGGCAGGCGGAAGCAGTAGCTGCGCTTCGCGGGCATTCCGGGGTACGAGCCCTGCGCCGCGGCCACCTTCACGGTCAGCGTGTCGCCGTCCTCCTGCGCCGTCAGGCGGGTGCGCGCGTCCTGGTTCGCGGTGTAGTCGTAGGTCGAGCCCGCGTCCTCGTACAGCGTGTATTCAGATTGCTGCCCGTCGCGCAGCGGAAACACATTAACGATCAGCGGATCGACCGGACGCTCGCCGGTCCGCAGCATGGGCGGTGCCATCGGCACAATCGCGCCCGCGCGCACATACAGGGGCACCTGCGCCAGCGAGAACCGGTGTTCGACCGTCGCGGGTCCCGTAATATGCTGGCCCGTTGCCCACTCGATCCACTCCCCCGGCGGCAGCCACACCGTTTGCGTCGCCAGGTTTGTTGCGGGCTCGGCCGGCGACACCACGGGCGCGACCAGGAGGTTAGCTCCGAACTGGTACTCGCCCTTGTTGGCGTAGGCTTCGGCCTGCTCGGGCCAATCGTAGTACAGCGGCCGGACAAAGGCGACGCCGGTGTCATAGGTGCGGCGGCCTTCGGTGTAGATGTAGGGCAGCAGCGCATAGCGCAGGTGGTACGCCTCGCGCATGATGTCGGAGTACGGCTCCGGGTACGCCCAGACACGGCGCTCGGCTTCGGCATTTTTGGTGGTGTGGGTACGCAGGATGGGGCTCAGCGCGCCAAATTGCAGCCAGCGCGTGTACAGTTCGGGATCGATCTTGCCGGGCATGTGGCCGCCGATGTCGTGGCTCCAGTAGGCGTAGCCCACATTGGCGGCGGTGGCCGTAAATCCGGGCTGAAATGCGAGCGATTCCCAGCTCGAAATCACATCGCCCGAGAAGCCGATCTGGTAGCGGTGGTTGCCGAGCCCGCCCCAGCGATGAAATAAGAGCGGTCGCTTGCCTTCTCGCTGCTGATCGGTAAAGTGGACGTAGTTGAGCCACCAGGTCGGATTGATGCCGGGCATCGCCGTGGTCTTCTGCTGCTGCCAGTCGAGCCACCAGAAATCAATTCCCTGGCGCTCGAGCGGGTGGTGCAGGATGTCGAGATAGTTGCGCGCGAAGTGTTTATCGGTGATGTCAAACGGAACATACTTGCCCGACGCCGGATCGATGCCCATGGCGCGCGCCATGGCGGGGTAGGCGGCCTCAAACGGTTGCACGCCCGAGGCAGGGTGCAGGTTCAGCGTGACTTTCAGGCCGTCACGGTGCATTTTGTCGAGGAAAAGCTGCGGGTCAGGGAAAAGCAGCTTGTTCCAGGTGTAGCCGGTCCACCGCGCGACGTTGCCGGAGGGATCCTTTACGCTCCAGTCATTGCCGAAGGGCAGGTGCCAATCCATATCGACCACCAGCACGTCGAGCGGCACATCGGCCTCGCGCGCCTGGCGGACTAGCTCTTCGAGCTCGCCGTCGCTGTAGGACCAGTAGCGCGACCACCACGCCCCGAAGGCGAAGCGCGGCGGCAGAGGGATTTTGCCGGCGACCCGGGTGAAGTCTCCGAGCGCCTGTTTGTAATCGTGACCGTAGCCGAAGAAGTACCAGTCCTGGCGCGCGATCTTGCCCTCCCCGGTTGTGGTGGTGGGCGACTCAGCGGCGGTGAGCCGGTCGTACTCCGCTGGGGAGGTGATCTCGGGTCGCTCCACCGCCCACGGCCAAGGGCTTTGCTCACCTCGGGGGAAGCTGAAATCGGCCGAGTCGAACAGCGGACGGGTTGAGTCGTCGACCACCACCCAGCCCGCGCGCGAGATGAGCCCCGGGCCGATCGGCTCCTTCGTTTTGCCGCCTTTCACCATATCGAGCGTTCGCGTGGTGCCCTGGAGGTTCTCCGTGTCGGGCATGCCGGGCTTCCACTCGACCCGTTTCCCTTCCACCGTGAGCGTGATGGACAGGTCCGACGGGGTAAACCGGCCGTCACTGTGCGGCGCTGGCGCGTAAGTCAGGTCCAGGGCGGCGGTGTGCAGATGAAGCGCCCGGCGCTCGATACGTTTGGTGAAGCTCGGCACAGGCAGGCGGCGGTTCAGGAAAACCAGCGAAGCGCGGTCTTCAAAGTGCCCGTCCGCGGACCACTCCAGGCGGACGAGCTGCGGAGTAAGCACCGTGAAGCGCGCATGGCCTAGGACTACTTCAGCAGCCGGGTCGGCGAGGGGCTGGTATGTCTCCGCTTCCGATTGTGCCTGCACATTGGGGCACTTGCAGAACAGGGCGGCGACCGTCAGCAAGACAGCAGGCGAGATGCGTGCGGCCGGTTTGAACTTTCTGGTGCGAAACATCCTACCTCGCGGCGGTTGGTTACCCGGTTTGTCGTGGAAGCGGGTCGCAGATTATGGAACAGTCTCGGCGGGAATGGGGCAAGTTTCTAGGCGTTTTCGCGCCTGGCGCAGCCTTTAACGTGCCCGTTAACTTCCCAGTTTCCTTGTGGGACTTATCACCAGCGGGGGTGGTAAACTTCGCATTGCTGGGCTGCTTCATCTTCCCGTACAGGTCTGCTGCCTTTTGCAGAAATGCTGACCTCGAACATGATTGAAACGCCGCTGAACCCGCAAACCCACAGCGCTGAGCAGGCAGAGCTCGACGCAGTGCTCGCGTCCGAAGCATTTCGCCGGGCCCCCACACTCGCTCGCATCCTTGAGTACTTGTGCGAACGCCAGCTTCGCGGCGAAACCTTTATCAAGGAATACGAGATCGCGACGCAGGTGATGGGTCGCAGCCGCGACTTCGACCCGCAGCAGGACGGCAGCGTGCGGGTCAATCTCCACCACCTGCGCAAAAAGCTGAAAGGTTTCTACGAGGGGGAAGGCGCGTCGCACGCCATCTGGATCAGCCTGCCGATCGGGCAAAGCCTGCCCAGCTTCGTGGCACGGGCAGCCGAGCCGATTGCTCGCGGTACGGAACCGCCCGCAGCCGAACAGCAATCCCCGGTCGACCCCGAAATCAACGCAACAACCGGCGAGGCGTCAGACTCGCCT
>CAXTVG010000201.1:0-4786 GCA_964247505.1 uncultured Acidobacteriaceae bacterium | reverse complement strand
GGCTCGAAATCGAGCAGGTGCGACTCGATCGCGTAGGAGTCCTCGCCGAAAGTGGGGCGGTTGCCGGCGTTGGTGATGGCCTGGAACGTGCGGTCGCCCACCCGCAGCCGCGTGACATAGACACCGTGCGCGGGTTTCAGCTCCGGGTAAAGCGCAAGGTTGACGGTGGGGACGAGCAGGCGGGTTCCGATGCCGCGTCCCCGCGCGGGGGTGGACTGCATCGAGAATGGCCGCCCTAGCAAGGCGCGCGCCTGCTCGACCCGGCCCTCGGCAACGAGCGTACGGATCTGGCTTGAAGACACGGGAAGCCCGCGCCGGTGCAGCAGGGAATGGGCGGTAACGGCGAAGCCCAGCTCCGCGCCGAACGCGCGCAGCTGGTCCAGGCCACCCTCGGCCCGATACCCGAAGCGG
This sequence comes from uncultured Acidobacteriaceae bacterium, assembly GCA_964247505.1. Taxonomy (GTDB): domain Bacteria; phylum Acidobacteriota; class Terriglobia; order Terriglobales; family Acidobacteriaceae; genus EB88. The sequence goes on along the minus strand of CAXTVG010000201.1, from coordinate 4,375 downwards.
AAGTTATCGCCCTCATGGACAGTAATCGCCCGTAGACCCCGGTGCAGCACCTGCTCGGCAAACGTGCGTGCGCTTTGCTGCGAGAAGCCGTCGGTGAAGGGCAGCACCAGCACTGCCTTCACCCCCGTGGTGGCCAGCAGTTCCAGCTTTTGGGGCAGGGGAGTGATGAGCGGTGGGGCTTCCGCCGGGCGCAGGACGCGCAGCGGATGAGGGTCGAAGGTGACCACAACCGAACGCGCCCCGGCCGCGCCCGCGCGCAGGTTGCAATCCTGCAGGATGGCCCGGTGCCCGCAGTGGACGCCGTCGAAGTTGCCGATCGCGACGACGGATGAGGCCCAGTCCGCGGGGATTTCCTCGAGCGCGCGAAAGATCAGCATGGGCTAGAGCTCGAACGGGATTTGCAGCCCGTCGTACAGCAAGCGCACATGCGGCGGCAGCTTCGCTTCGGTGGCGACATGGGGCAGCTCGTGCGACATGTGGGTGAAGTAGGCGCACTTGGCCCCGAGCCGGTCGACCCATGCGAGCGCTTCGTCGACGTTGGCGTGGCTGGGGTGCGGCTCCCAGCGCAGCGCGTCGAGGATGAGGACGTCAAGCCCCTGAAGCAGCGCGAGGCTCTCGTCGGGGATGAGGCTCATGTCGGTCAGGTAGGCCGCGCGGCCGAACCGGTAGCCCGCGATGGGCAGCCGACCGTGCATCAGTGGGATACGCTGGAAAGCCTTGCCCGCAACCTCGATTTCGTCCGAGCCGCTGATGCGGTGGAGCGCGACCCGGGCCTTGTTCGGGTATGGCGAGGTGGGCGAAAAGGTGTAATCGAAGATGCGTTCCAGCACTTTCGCGGTGCTGTCGTCGGCATACAAGGGCAGATTGCCCGCGGGATGGCGGAAGGTAAGCGGGCGCAGGTCGTCGAGGCCAAGAATGTGGTCGGCGTGGGGGTGGGTGTAGAAAACCGCATCGACGCTCGCGATGCCCGCGCGCAGGGCCTGCATCCGGAACTCCGGGCCGGTGTCGATGATCACGCGATGGCCTGGGTCCCAACTGATCGCGATAGACGGGCGGGTGCGGTTATCACGCGGATCTGCTGAGGTGCAGGTCGCGCAAGGGCAGCCGAGGATAGGGACGCCCATGCTCGTGCCCGAACCCAGCACCGTGATGACGGCCTCTGCCATGCGCTAGCGGACGCCCGGGCCCGGTGGCGGCTGGTGCGCCTGGCGGCTGATCGCGTTGGTCAGCTCAAGGAACATCATGCGCAGCTCAAAGGTGATGCCCTGGAGCAGCTGCTGCTCCTGCGGGGCGAGATTTCCGCGGGTTTTCTCTTCGAGCACGGCCAGCATGTCGATGGATTGGCGGGCGCCCAGGATGTCGATGCGCGGCTTTTGGCCCGGCTCGGTGCCCGCGCCCATGGCCATAATGGCGGACAGGTAAAAGCTCTGGACGATATGCTCGAACGCGACCGGACCGCCCTGCTGCACGCCGGGGTTGTTCTGCTGGAGCAGGGAGTCGAGCTCCCGGCTGGTTTGCTCGTAGGCGGCGTTTTGGGCAGCGGTTTCTTCCGCGGTGCGGGGTTCGCCGAGGTCTTCGACCGGCGCAAACTCCTCATCAAGCTCCCCGCCCGGCTCGTCCGGCTCAAATCCCACGCCGGCGGTGCCCGTGGCTTGGAGCTCGCCCGCCATATCCTCGTCCGCTAAGTCGTCAGCAGCGTGGGTGGCATCTTCAGTCGCCTCCGGTGTGCGCGCGGGCATGGTCACGACTTTAGGCGAAGGCGGCTCGGAGGTGGACTGAGACTCAGGATCCTCGCGGCGCTCGCCTTCCGCGGTGAACTTGCGCTTATCGACAACAACAAATGCGGGCGGCTGTTCTGCCATGGTTGTTCGGTCCTTTCAAGAGGTTTGGAGCGGGGCGCGCGGCAGGGCCGCCGCTTTGCCGCCGGTGTAGAACAGAGGCATTTCCGCAGACTCAGTCCGGACGGTGCCGAGCGCGTACACGCCGGCGAGCTCCGGCAGTTCCACTGGTGTGATGCTGGTCAGCTCGCCCACAGGCGCATCGGGTTTTCCCTGGGCAAAGAGCGCCGTGCCGGGCGCGGGGAGTTCGCCTTCGAGCCGGAACGCCCGCAGCGCCCGATGCACGGTGGCGCGGGAGCGGATGCGCTCGACGATTTCCTGACCCAGGTAGCAGCCCTTGTAGAAGTTGAGCGCGCGGGTTTGCCCGGTTTCCTGCGCGAGACTTTTGTCGTGGATATCGGCCCCGTAGCGCGGGACGCCGGAGAGCACACGCAGGGCTTCGACCGCGTCGATCCCGCAGGGAATCGCGCCCGCTTGCACCAGATGCTGCCACAGTGTCGCAGCTTGGGAGCGGGCGGCCCAAAACGTGAAAGCGCCGGGGCGCGTTTGGGCAAGCAGGGTGCTCTCGCGCTCCTGACATTCGTTGAGCGCAGGCGGTTCGAAACCGGCTGTTTTGAGCACTTGCGGAGCTTGCGGCCCTGCGAGCCCGATGGCAGTCACGTCGTCCTCGGGCGCGAGCTCCACGTCATCCATAATGATGAACCGGTCCAGGTGCGCGGCGAGGCTCGGCGCTTGGGCGTGGTCGGTCGCGAACAGCAGCGCATCGGGCAGGGCATACACATCGCCGTCGCCCTGGATGCGCCCTTGCGCGTTGAGCAGGAACGTGTAGTTCACGCGGCCCGGCGCGAGGTCCCGCACGGTGTTGGTGACCATGCCGTTGAGCCATCGCACCCGGTCCTCGCCGGTGATGCGAAAGCGCTGCAGCCAGCCCAGGTCGTACACGCCCGCGGCAGTGGCGAGAGCCTTCAACTCGTCATGAACCGAGGAGAACACCGCAGCCATGCGAGCGCCCGCGAAGACGCGCAGCTCGGTAGGCGCGGCGGACTCGGCCAGCGGCGTAAGCGGTAGTTCTTCGGCAATCTGCACAGCTTCGCTCATCTCGGCTCCCCACCCGATTATAGGTGGCCCAGCGACGGAGCCGCCCCGCCGCGCTACCATTCCCTCAGAACCCATGCCGCAGCCCGCCAGGCGCTTTTTCTCACTCGCAGCCATCGCCCTTGCCTCCTCCGCCTTCGCCGGGGCGCAGGGAAGCGCGCCCAAGCCGCGCATCAGCGCCGCGCAGGCCGCGGAGCTGTTTCGCTCGGTCGACGCCATCCTGCGCTACGACTCAGAGGACACCGGCTTGCCGGTTCACCACGCAGTGAAACGCAAGCTGATGACCCGCGAGCAAGTCGTGGCTTTCTTAAAGCAAAGGATGGACGAGGACAAGGACACGGCCCGGATCGAGCGCTCGGCCATCGTGCTTGAAAAGTTTGGCCTGCTGCCGCGCGGGTTTGCGCTGCGGACGTTTTTGCTGAAGCTGCTGGGCGAGCAGGTCGCGGGCTTTTACGACTCCAAGACCAAGACCGTAAACCTGCTGGACTGGATTGATGCCGACACGCAAAAGCCCGTTCTGGCGCATGAGCTGTGCCACGCGCTCCAGGACCAGTACCAGGCTGCGCGAGGGATCCACCTGGACAAGTGGGAGAACACAGGCCCGGACGGGACGGCGCGCAATGTGAGCGAGGACCGCGAGCACATCCGCACCGACGAGGCGGACACGGCGCGCGAGGCCGTGCTGGAAGGTCAGGCCATGGTGACGTATTTCGATTGGGGGCTCGCCGGCAAGGGGCAAACCTTGCGCACGCTGCCCGATATCGGCCCGCAGCAGCTGGGGGACGGCAATGACGCTGACTCGCCGGTGCTTGCGAGCGCGCCGCTGGTTTTGCGCGATTCGCTGCTGTTTCCGTACGATGAGGGACTTCTCTTTGAACAGCATTTGCTCAAGCAGGAGGGCACGAAAGCGGCGTTTGCCGACGTGCTGAACCGGCCTCCGGGCACCAGCTGGGAGATCCTGCACGTCGGGGACTACGAGCGCGGGGTAAAGCCGCCGCTGCTTGCGATGCCCGACCTCCACCCGCTGCTCGACCGTGATTGGGCGCCGTATGACGTGGGCGTGATGGGCGCTTTGGACGTGCGGATCCTGGGCGAAGTGCTGGGCGACAAGGGTGCGGGGGCGGATGCCGCTTTGAGCTGGGACGGGGGCGTGTACTACGCGGCGCAGGCGCGCTCGGCGGCGACGGAGGCAGAGCGGGACGACACCGCCTCGATCGCGCTCGTGTACCTGTCGCGCTGGAAAACCCCGGCAGCCGCGGCGCAGTTTGCGGATGTGTATCGGGCGAGCCTCGCCAGACGCTATCGAGGCCTGCACAGTGAAGGTGAGGGCGTGTACTCGACCGAAGAAGGGCCTGTGCTCGTTCTGCAGCAAGACCGTTACGTGTTCGTGAGCCACACGCTGCCCGTGCCGCTTGCGCGGGAGGTGATGCGGTCGATGCTGG
>CAXTVG010000200.1:0-4792 GCA_964247505.1 uncultured Acidobacteriaceae bacterium | reverse complement strand
CCGGCGCTCCGGGAGCTTCGCCCTGCTGCTCCTGCCAAAGGTATTGCGGTGCCTGATCGGTCATGGATGTTTGGAGGCCTCCGGATTCAGTTTCAGAGTACCGCGAGCTTTGTCCGGCGATAGAACAAGCGGGAGACGCTATCAGCTTCCGATAAAGTGCTATCATCGTAAAAACAGCAGGGGGCCCCCATGCACGCAGTCACCATTCGCAACCTGCCCGACGAAACCCATCGGGCTCTGAAGCAGCGCGCAATGCTCCACGGAAACAGCACAGAAGCCGAAATCCGGGCGATCCTCGCAGAGGCGGTAAGACCGAAGGAGCAGCGCGGGCTGGGAACGATTCTGGCTGAATTCGCCGACCGCTTTGGGGGTGTTGAACTTGACATCACACGCGACCCATCGCCGGCGAGAGCGGCGGATTTCGAGTGATCGTTGTTGATACCAACGTCATCTCCGAACCGTTAAAACCGCTGCCGAACCCCGCAGTGCGCCAATGGCTGAACCGGCAATCCGCAAGCACTCTGTTTCTAACAACCACCAGCCTGGCGGAGTTGCTGCTTGGGATTGAAAAACTGCCCGCGGGGCGGCGCAAAGCGGCCCTGGCCGATTCGCTCCAGCCAATGCTCAACCAGTGGTTCGGTCCGCGCATCTTGCCGTTTGACCAGGCCGCTGCTACTGCTTACGCGAACCTGATAAGCCGGGCCCGAGCGGCCGGACGCACGATTTCCGCGCTTGATGGCCAGATCGCGGCTGTTGCCTCCGCACACGGCTTTGCCGTGGCAACCCGCGACCGCAGCCCGTTCCTCGCGGCTGGAATCCAAGTGATCGACCCGTGGGCAGACCCCAGCTGACCCGGACCGGGCGCTGGCCTTGTCTCCTCTCCACGGCGTATATTCCCAGATCAATAAGGTAAGTCCAAAGGGGGCGCGGTATGCTCCTGATTTCGATACATCACCGCCTGTGCACCATGCCGCTTCTGGCCGCGCTCGCCTTGCTGCACCCCCAGCCTTTTCAGGCGCAAACCCAGCTCGCGGACTTCAGCGCGCCAGTCGCCGATCTGCCCCACACCGAAACGATGGGCAACACCCTGCTGGCCCGCGGCCGCTACTTAGCGGCCATCGATCTGCTGCGCGGGCTGGAGCCCAAAACCGCCTCCATCTACAACAAACTCGGCGTCGCGTACGAACACATGTACATGGCCCCCGAGGCCAGGCAGGCGTTCGAGCAAGCCGTACGCCTGGACCCCCACTTCGCCGAGGCTTTCAATAACCTGGGCACCGTGTTCCACACCTCAGGCGATTTCAAGCATGCGGAGCGGTTTTATAAAAAAGCCATTCATCTGGACTCGAAAAACGCGACTGCTGAGCTTAACCTCGGCACCCTCTACTATGCGCGCGCCAAGTACAGCAAAGGCGATCTAGCCTACCGCCGGGCCCTGCTGCTCAACCCCCATGCGCTCGAGCAAGGCGCGATGCAAAGCGTCGGAGCGCCGACCGATGCCCGAGCTCTCGCCGAGCTGCGCTATCACATCGCAAAAACCTACGCCGAGGCCGGCAATAACGACCTCGCGCTGGAGTCGCTGCACCGCGCGATTTCCTGCGGCTTCCGGGACAAAAAACGGCTGCTCGCGGACCCGGAGTTCGCCTCAGTTCGCACCACCCCTGCATTCGGGAGCGTTCTGGCTGAGCTCGCGGGCGGCTGAGCTTTACAGCACCTGCGAGTTCGCGTCCGGATCCGGGTGGAACTGCACCTCGCTCATCGCATGCGTGATCTCCGGATTGCGCATAAAGTACTGCCACACAAACCCGGTCCGCAGATTTTCCGCCATCATCACGCTGATCCCCTGGTCGATCCCCAGCACATCCTCCGCAAACCAATTTCCCTTCACATCGAAGGCGTCCACAAACCCGTAGCGGGTCCACACCCGGTCGCCCATCTTTTCGCGCATGGAGAGCAGCACATGGGTACACTCCGCCGGCAAAAACGGCAGCGATCCGGCCGCCGCGCAGGGCACCAGCGTCCCGTCCAGCGACCCGATCGACGGCGGACCGCCCCAAACCCGGTACCCGTCCTTTGAGTCCGAGGCCGTAATCCCCCACATATCCTGGTCGATCCAGTTAAACTTTTGCCCCAGGTGGACGCACCACAACTGGTGCGCGCGCGTCGCCGCCACGGAGTTGGTGAAATAGTTCGCGTTCAGGTCGCGGACGTCGCGGTAGTCGCACCAGGCATGCGCGTACTGGTGAATAAACAAGGGCGCAAGGCCTGATATATATTCAATGCCCCCGAACTGGATGAGCGGCCTCTGCAGCGCCTGCCAGGTTGCAACCGGGATCGGGTGCGTGGGCGAGCCGATGGCCATCAGGTACATCGTCATCAGCTCGGCATAAATGTCCCAGCGGTGCTGCAGAAAACCCTGCTCCGGCAGCCAGCCCATCGAAAGCGTGTCCCCCGCGTTCAACATCCATTGCCAGTCCACGCGCCGGTAAAACGTGGTCGCGAGCGCCGCGATCCGGGCATTGTTCGCGAAGAACTGGCGGCACAGCAGCACCCCGCACAGCAGCAGGGCCGTATCGATCGAGCTCAGCTCCGAATTGAACATCCGCTGCCCGCTCTCGATATCGATGAAGTGATACAGAAAGCCGTGCTCGTGCGGGCAATCCTCCAGCAGGAAAGCCAAGGTCTTTTCAACGCGCTGCTCGCAATCGAACCGCCGCAGGTAGCCGCGCTGGGCTGCGATGCATAGCGCGCTCAGCCCGAAACCGGTCGCCGCAATCGAAGCCACGCGCGAGGTCGACAGGCCTGTAGCGGCTGCGCGATCGCGCACCAGCCCCGTCTTCGGGCTCGCTTCGTTGTAGAAAAACTGGCAGCCCCGCTCTTCCATCTCGTCCAGCAGCGCATCCGCTTGCTTGGTGATCTGGGTCAGCGGCCGGTTAATGAACTGGCCCGGCGGGTGCACATACTTTTGCTGCGCAGCCTGCTCCGGCTGCGGCTGCTCCTTGGGCGAGGCTTTTGGGGCCTGCTGCTGATTCTGGTACGGCAGGGCACCGCCTCCGAGGGCGTGCGCGGGCTGCGAACCGAGCGTAAGAGCCCCGCTGGCACTGGCAGCGGCGGCAGCCCGCAGCATTTCGCGGCGGGTAAGTCGGCGGTCGATCAATCCTGCTCCGTTCGTTCTTTTGTCTTTCTCAAGGATGCACGAAACCGGCTCGCGGGCGCACCCGAGTTCTCGCGCGGCGCTCAAGCCGCGGCACAACGCACTTTTGCGCCCGGCAAAGACGGCCACGCATCCCAATACACGGGAACATAAGCCCGGCCATCAGGGCCGTGGCTCACCAAGGAGAAAACTCATGGCCTACGAACTGCCCCCGCTGCCTTACGACTACGCGGCGCTGGAACCCCACATCGACGAAGCCACCATGAAGCTGCACCACGACAAGCACCACGCCACCTACGTGACCAATCTGAACGGCGCGGTTGAGAAACACCCCGAGCTGGGCCAGAAAACCCCGGAAGACCTTCTGCGCTCGCTCGACCAAGTCCCCGAGGACGTAAAGGCGGTGGTCCGCAACAACGGCGGCGGCCACGTCAACCACACCATGTTCTGGCAAATCATGAAGCCCAGCGGCGGCGGCGAGCCCACAGGCCCCATCGCGGACAAAATCAAGCAGGACTTCGGCTCGTTCGACGACTTCAAAAAGCAGTTCAACGAAACTACCGCCAAGCAGTTCGGCTCCGGTTGGGGCTGGCTGGTACTCGACGCGGGCAAGCTGAAAATCATCACCACGCCCAACCAGGACTCGCCGCTTTCGCAGGGCAAGTACCCCATCCTGGGCAATGATGTATGGGAGCACGCTTACTACCTCAAATACCAGAACAAGCGGCCCGAATACCTCGCCGCCTGGTGGAATACGGTGAACTGGGATGAGGTCAACAAGCGTTTCCAAACTGCGCAGAGCGCCTGACCCACAAGCGGAAACCAGCCAACAACATCGAAGATCCCCACGTCCCAATCAGTCTCCAGGAGCGAACCCCACACGGGTGCCCCACGTCTCGCTGTTGAGACGTGGGTTCTCGTGAACGAAAGCTCACGACCGCTTTCCTGAAGATTCGAGCGCCCCGGCAAGTACGGGCGACTTCCTCCGCCCGTTCGGGTTTCTTTCTTTGAGGAGTTCTACCCCGCATGCGCCGCTTCTTCCCTGCACTCCTACTGCTCGCCTCCGCTCCCGTGGTCTTCGGTCAAACGGCCCTACCCTCGGGCGGCGCTCACTATCGCGTCACCCAAAATGGCAAACAGCTCGGCGACGCTCAGTTTTCTACCGCCCCCACCCAGGGCGGGGAAACCTTCACGTCCAGCGGCCAAATGAAGCTCAACAGCTTTTCCTATTCCTTCCGCAGCACCGCCACCGTCGACGCCCAAGCGAACCTGGTCCGCAACGAGCTTACCGGCTCGGTCCACGGCCAAAAAGCCTCCGGCAGCGACATCCGGTTCACAACCGCCGCCGACGCAACCGGCCGCTCCTTCCAGATCACCGTCGAAGCCAACGGCAAGCCATCCACCAACACGGTCGATCGCCAACACAACCTGGTTCTAGCGCCCGCCCTCGACCCCGCCGCGTACACGCTGATGGCGCATTTCGCGCTCGCCCAGCCGCAAACCGCCTGGATCCTGATCCCCAAGGAAAACGGCATCCTGGTCCCCGCCGAGTACACCCGTGTGGCGGCGCTGACCGGCACGCTCAACGGCCAACCTGTCCAGGTCGACCACTCGATCGTCGCCCTCGGCGGCGAAAAC
>CAXTVG010000199.1:3708-4818 GCA_964247505.1 uncultured Acidobacteriaceae bacterium | reverse complement strand
TTCGGCGAGGTCTACCAGTTCACCGTCCAGAGCCCCAAGCTCTCGCTCATGGAGCTCAAAACCCTGCTCGACTGGACCATCCGGTACAAGCTCGTGACGGTTCCGGAGGTGAGCGAAATCAACTCCTGGGGCGGCGAAACCAAGCAGTACTCCGTCATCGTCGACCCCGAAAGCCTGCGCCGCTACAACCTCACGCTCCACGACGTGATCGCCGCCGTGGAGGGAAACAACGCGAACTTCGGCGGGTCGTATATTGAACATGCCGAACAGACCTACGCCATCCGCGGACTGGGCCGCGCCGCCTCGCTCGACGATCTGGGCAATACCGTCGTCGCCACCCGCAACGGCACGCCCATCCTGGTCAAGCAGGTTGCCCAGCTCCAAACCCTGCCCATGATCCGCCACGGCGCCATCCTCCACGACGGCGCGGGTGAAACCGTCTCCGGCATGGTCATCGTTTTGCGCGGTGCCAACGGCAACAAGGTCATCGAGCAGGTCAAGCAGAAAATCGCCGCAATGCACCTGCCCGGCGGCGCCAAAATCATCCCCTTCTACGACCAAACCAACATCATTAACTCCTCCATCCACACCGTCGAGCACAACCTGCTTGAAGGCGCGGCCCTCGTCATCATCATCCTGCTACTGTTCCTCGCCGACTGGCGCGCCGCCCTCATCGTCGCCTGCACCATCCCCTTCTCCCTCATGTTCGCCTTTCTCGGCATGGCCGCCTTCGGCATCTCCGCCAATCTCATGTCGCTCGGCGCCATCGACTTCGGCACCGTCGTCGACGGCTCCGTCATCATGGTCGAAAACTGCATCCACCGGCTTGAAAACTCCGGGCGCGGCGAGGATGAGAACCAAGAAAGCGACGGAAGCGACGACCGCTCACACGGCGAGCACGACCGCTCACGCGGCCGGCAATTCAGAGAAGCCGCGAACCAGGACACAAACCAAGAAACAAGCCAGAAAACAAGCGGCGCGCGCAGCGAAAAACCAGGCGTGCTCGCAACCGTCCGCCTCGCCTCCGCCGAGGTAGCCCGCCCCATCGTCTTCGGCGTCCTCATCATCCTTGCCGTTTACATCCCGGTCCTCACCCTCCAGGACCTGCCC
>CAXTVG010000199.1:0-3698 GCA_964247505.1 uncultured Acidobacteriaceae bacterium | reverse complement strand
GTCACCGTCATGTCCGCCCTGGTCGGCTCGCTCATCATGGCGCTGTTCGTCGTCCCCACCCTCTGCTCGGTAGCCCTGCATCCCAAAGCGCAAGGCCCCCAGCGCCCTAGCTGGTTCGCCCGCCTTTTCTCTCGGCTGCACACATCACGGGTGCCCCATGTCTCGCGTCCGGGATCCCCGGCGAGCGGTCTTGGCTCGCTGGGGTGGTTCAGACATGGAAATTACAAAACCGGGACGAGCCTTACCCCAGCGCGAAGCGCTGCGCCGCCCCCCACGGCCAGTGGGTGGTTTGATAGGCTCCGCGACCGCTACACCCGCTCGCTCGACTGGTCCGAAGGCCACCGCAAGCTCGTCGTCGGCGTGGCCGCCGTGCTCGTCGCCGTCGCCATCGGTTCCGTCTTCTTTATCGGCACCGAGTTCATGCCCACCCTCGACGAGGGCTCGCTCGTTATCACCTCCAAGAAACTCCCCGGCATCTCGCTGTCCCAATCCATCAAAATCCAGGAAGAGATCGACCCCATCATCCGCTCCTTCCCCGAAGTCTCCACGGTGGTCGCCAAAATGGGCCGCCCCGACCTGGCCACCGAGGCCATGGGCGTGTACGAAACGGACGCCTACATTAACTTCAACCCCCGCAACACCTGGCGCAAACAATTCAAAGACAAAACCAAGCTGGCCGACGCCCTCCAAACCGAACTCGAGAAGATCCCCGGCGTCACCTACGAGTTCACCCAGCCCATGGAAATGCGCATGGACGAAACGATCGCCGGCGCGCGCGGCGACCTCGCCCTTAAAATTTTCGGCCCGGACCTGGGTACCCTCGAGCGCCTCGGCTCGCAGGCCGACGCCATCCTCGGGTCTATCCAGGGCGCATCTGAGCCCCAGCTCGAGCGCATCGGCGGCGCCACCAACCTCGAAATCAAGATCAATCGCGCCGAGGCCGCGCGCTACGGCCTCAACGTTTCCGACATCCAGGAGGTCATCGAATCGCTCCTCGGCTCCCGCCAGATCTCCGAAATGGTCGAGGGCGAGCAGCGCTTCCCCATTGCCGTCCGCCTGCCCTCCGGCATGCGCGACAACCTCGATAACATCTACGCGCTCCAGCTCCGCAGCCCCACAGGCGAGCTCATCCGCCTCGACCAGGTCGCGGATATCCATGTCGTCTCCGGCCCCATCCTGGTCAATCGCGAAGACGCCCAACGGCGAGTCCTTATCTCGACCGACGTCAAGGGCCGCGACCTGGGCTCGTTCGTCAAGGAAGCCAAGCAGAAGATCACCGCCCAGCTCCCGCTCCCGCCCGGCTATAGCTTTCAGTGGGGCGGCCAGTTCCAGAACGAGCAGCAGGCCGAGTCGCGCCTCGCCATCGCCTTCCCGCTCTCGCTGCTCATCATCTGCGGACTGCTCTACGCCAGCTTCCAAAACCTGCGCCAAACCATACTGATCCTGCTCATCGTTCCGCTGGCGCTGGTCGGCGGCATCGCCGCGCTCTGGATCCGCGGCATGAACCTCAACCTGTCCGCCTGCGTCGGCTTTATCGCGCTGTTCGGCGTGGCGGTGCTCGACGGCGTGGTCATGACCGACCACATCAACAACCTGCGCGCCAAAGGCCTCGACCTGGCCAAGGCCGTCCGCCAGGGCGCCTCGGATCGCCTCCGCCCCGTGCTCATCACCGCCACGGTCGCCTCGCTCGGCTTTATTCCCATGGCGCTGTCCACCTCCCGAGGCGCCGAGGTCCAGCGCCCCTTGGCAACGGTGGTGATCGGCGGCCTCATCACCGCCACCCTGCTTACGCTGTATGTACTCCCTGTGCTTTATCCTGTTTTCAGCCGCAATCTGAAACATGACCAAACTGGTGGTGAAGCCAGTTCCGACCAAACAGCCCAGCCTGAGGCGGAAAGAACTCCGGAAACCGCGCACGCCTGAGGCACACTTGCAATCACCATGCGGGGCGTCAGTAACAAAAAGGCGCCGCTCCCTCAGCAGCGCCGCAAAATGTAAAAAGTCTCGAAACTCAGGCCACTGTCAGAGCCCGGGACGCCGGCTGCAGCAAACTGTCCGCTATCTGCGCAACTTCCGCGGCAGCGGCTTCGTTCACCACTACCGCATTGCCGTAGGTCGTCTCCGGGACCTTGAACAGGATGCGTCGCACCACCTCCACACCCTGCATAAAAGCGTGGTCCTGGTTTGAGATCTCATACCGCCACGCCCCAAACCGCCCCCGGCTGTACACCTCGGCCGCTTCAAGCACGGGCTGCACCTCCCCGAGCAGCGCATCGCGCTCCAGAAAGGGCACCGGGTATCCATGCTCGATCCGGCGCTCCCAGCGCGACACTACCTTCTGTCCCGCTTGTCCGAGCAGGCCCATGCGCAACAGGCTCGCCTCTACCGAACCCCGCAGCGCTTCGTCGCTCTGCGCTGGCTTCCCGCCTGGCTCGCTCACCTCGCACAGTACGGAGTAGCACCCATCTGGACCATTCCCGCGGCTCACCGTCATCGGGAAGTTCATCCGCCAAAACGGCACATCGGTGTCGGTCACCTGGCAGGAGTGCAGCCCCGCATACTGCCGCGGCATCTCGCCTCGAATCCCAAACCCGAACAGCCGCGACCGCGCTTTCACAAACCGCGCCGCTTTCTGCGCCAGTTCCGGGCGGTCCTCCACCGCGCGCAGCAGTGAGTCAAGCGGCATGGTTGAGACCATCTGCGACCATCGCACCGTCTCGCCCGTGCTCAGCAGCGCGGTCTTATCCGCGTGCGAAACAGACAGCACCAGTGTTTAGAGCAGCAACTTCTCCGCCGGAATAGCCCGCGCTACCGCCGACCAGATCGCCCCCGAGCCGCCTTCGGCCGGATAAGCCACCTTGGTGTCCGGCTCCCATCCAGGGTCGTCCGAGCCCACGAAGAAGTTCCGCACCGTCCGCCAAAGGTCCATGTCCGCGACATTGCGCGTTGCCGAGCCCGACCGGTGCCGCACCCATACGTCGGTGAGCTGTTCCGGCGCGTGCGCCCACTGTTTCCGGTTCAGCGGAGCCATCAACAGCTTGCTGACATAAGGCCCAAAGTGCTCGTGCAGATAGCCGCCGAGGTTTCCACCCTCGCCTGCTGCGCCGTTCTCGCGCCGGCGCCGGTGCAGCGCAACACTCCCCAGCGCGCGCCCCAGCTGTGCAAGCGGCAGCCGATGCAGGTTTCGCTGCGCCGGATAGGGCAGGAATCTCCCTTCCGTTTGTACCCCGCGCGCCGGCGTTGAACGCGCCCAGGCGAGATCGAGCCCATCCAGCAGCTCCGCAAACCGAGTGTAATGCTTATGCGGAAACAGAACGTGGCCGCCGAAATCGAAGGTAAATCCTTGCGGAGTTGTCTCGGAGCTCGCCCAGCCGCCCGCCTGCTTCCCGGGGTCTACGATCAAAAAGTCGTCGGCTTCCCCGGGCCCGCTTTCCATCATCTCCAGGGCCGCGCCCAATCCGCACGGACCTGCGCCCACGATCAACAGCCGGACGTTGCGCATTAAATCACGCTCCAAGCGCCCGAGCCCCCTGCACTGCGCAGGAGATCCTCTTCAGCAGAGTGCACCGGCATCTTCGCTTCCACAGCGATTTCCACCATCAAGTCCAGGTTCATCCGCACCGGCGAAAACGCTTCGCACACTCCGCGATAGTGGGGCCATGCGCGGTGCCGCCCCGCCGACTCCGCCCACTCTACCG
>CAXTVG010000198.1:0-4831 GCA_964247505.1 uncultured Acidobacteriaceae bacterium | reverse complement strand
GGAATGTTGTGTTTACCGACGACGCCGGGCAGGACTACATGCTGTATCACGCGATCGACCAGAACACGCCGTACTTCGACGGTTATCCGGGGGCAACGCGGCGGCCTGCTTTGATCGATCCGATCGACTGGGTTGACGGCTGGCCAGTAGTGCGAGGCGGCTTGTATGCCTCGAACACGCCGCAGCCCGCGCCCGCGGCGCAGCCTTTTGAGTACAACGCGTATGACCCGCGATTCGCTCAGGTGGATGTGCCCGGAATGCCGATTCCAGCGCTTTCGGACGAGTTCAACGGGACGGCGCTTAAATCGCAATGGCATTTCATCCATCCGCAAGCGGATAACACCTATGCGCTGACGGGCGGGAGCTACGAGGTGCAAACGCAGGGGCCGGATGAGAACGTGACGCCGGCGATGGTGTCGATTCTCGGCGAGCCGGTGCCGCAAACCGGGGACTGGCTTGTTGAAACAAAGGTGACAAGCAGTGTGCCGTTCGATAATCTCTGCTGCGATAACTTTGCGCAGGGTGCGCTTTTTATCTACGGCAACGATACGAACAGCATCAAGTTGGACGCGTACCCTAACTTCGACACGCGGCAGACGGAGTTTGGCAAGCAGATTGGGCCGGTTCCGCAGAACTATCCGACCTATGACCACCAGACCGTGGGGCCGCCGGCGCAGACGACGTGGCTGCGGATCGTGCGGCGCGGCAACGGCGATGCGGGCGAGTTATACACGGCCTACAGCAGCACCGACGGGCAGCGCTGGACCAAGGGCGGAACATGGCAGCACACGCTGGGCACGAGCGCGCAGATTGGGATCAGCGCGCAGAACGCGGCGGGATACACCATGGATTTCGACTATGTCCGTGTGTACCGGCTGGCCGCCCCGCGCGGGAAATAGCGCTAGTGGAGGGGGGCGAGTCGCAGGATTTGCTCCCCTTCGGACTCGGCGAGTTCGGTGACGAGGTCCTCGATTTGGGCCAGCATGCGGTGGCTGAGGTCGTGGAACTGGAGGCCTATTTCGATGTCGCCTTCGCGGACGACCCGGACGTGCGCGCGGACGCGGAAGAGCAGGTGATGGACGGTGAAGGTGAGCTCGACCGGGGTGTTCGGCAGAAGAACAAGTGGCGCGGCCAGGGCGACAAGGGCGCCTTCGGCGCTGATGTTGAGGATTTTCGCGGGAAGAGGAGGTTTGCCGACGGTGAGCAGAACCTCGGCAGGGCCGTTGCAGGCATAGCGGGGATTGCGGCGGCGGCTTTGTTCTTGGCTCATGGAGAACTTTCTCCAAGGGAGCGGCTGTGTTGCAGCTGCTTCCGGCCGGGAAGCTTGCAATTACCCCGGCTTTCCTTTTATCGGCAATTTTGAGGATTTGTGTAGTTCCAGGCGTCGATTTCCATCAGTGGCGGCGGCGGTAGCGGATGGCGAACTCATAACCGGGAGCCGGTGGAAACAGTTCCGCGGTGAGGCGGAGGCGCTCGGCGAGGGCGGGCGCGGCGAGGAGTGGATATTCGCGCTCGCGAAGGTCAGCGTAGTCGAGGTCGATGGCGAGCGAAAGCATGTAAATGGCGAGCGAGTCGGCGAGGGCGGCCTCAAAAAAGCGGGCGCGGTGTTCCTGGGCTGCTTCGCGGTCGCGAGGGCTGGTGTGGCCGTTGCGGTTGGAGTCCCCCGGCGCGGCATCGAGAGCGCGCTTGCGGGCTTCGTAGCTGTCCTGGGAGGTTTCGCCGCGGACCTCGGCCTGGGCCTGCTGCCAGAGCAGGCTGGTAAACGGCTCGGGCAGCGGCTTCTTCCCCTCCGCGAGCGCATCGACAAACTGGTGGCCGACGTTGATGAACAGCTCAAACGCGAGGGCGAAGCGGTCCTGCATGAGGCGGGTGGAGATAAAGGTGTAGACCTGGTTGCCGATAGGGACAGTGCGGTGGCAGGTGGCGCGGTCAGCGAGATCAGCGGTGTGGACGCGGGCAATCTCGGTATCGCGGGCGTGGGTGGTTTCGCCTATGGCGAGCGGAACGAAAACGAAGGCGTGGTCGGGGAGCGCGGCGGCGACCGCGGGCGGGACGGCTTCAATGATGCGGGTGAGGGTTTCGCCAGTGGTTTCGAGCTCGCCGAAGGCGCCATAGCGGAGCCCGTTGCCGGCGCGGGCTACGGTGGTGGCGCGGACAGCTTCTCCGGCGGGGAGGAGGTCGCGCTGGGCGGGGGTGGGCATGGGTTGATTTTAGCTGAGCGGCCTTCTCCTCGGGCGAGAAGGCCAGTGCAGGAAGTGAAAGCGCGTTTTAAAGAAGCATGCCGCCCGAGACCTCGATCCGCTGGCCGTTCACCCAGCGGTTCTCGTCGGAAAGCAATGAGGCAATCATGGGGCCGATGTCATCGGGCAGGCCGACGCGACCGAGCGCGGTCATTCCCGCAATTTGCTTGTTTATCTCCGGACTATCCCGAACAATGCCGCCGCTGAAGTCGGTCGCGATGGCTCCCGGCGTGACGGTGTTGGCAGTGATGCCGCGCGGGCCGAGTTCCTTAGCCAGATAGCGGGTGAGGACCTCGACGGCACCCTTCATGGACGCATACGAACTGCTGCCCGGGAACGCGAAGCGGGCCAGCCCTGAAGAGATATTCACGATCCGGCCGCCGTCGTTGATGAGCGGAAGGAGCTTTTGCGTCAGGAAAAATACGCCCTTGAAATGAACGTTGTAAAGCCCGTCCAACTCCTCCTCGGTGGTTTTTTCGAAAGCATTGTGGTGGGAGGTGCCGGCGTTGTTCACCAGGTAATCGAACCGCTCCACTCCGAGCGTCGCGAGCGCCTGACGTGCGTTCTGCACAAAGCTGTCGAATGCGCCGGTATTGCCGGTGTCGAGCTGCAGGGCGATGGCCTTGGCTCCCGCTTCGCCAGCGGCAGAAACCACTTTGTCGGCTTCTGCACGGTTGGAGTTGTAGGTAAGTATGGAGTGGACGCCGCGCTTAGCAAGGTTAAGAACGGTGTTGCGGCCGAGGCCGCGGCTCCCTCCGGTGACAATGGCGATTTTCGCATGAGTCGTTGCTGCGTTTTCTGTCGGCATTTGCTGCTCCTGTGAGTGTTTTCCTATACCCACGGTACGTTCTGGGCTGCCTCGCAGTGAATGCCGGAACTGGCCTGATTCTTGCCTATTCCTGCTCCGGCGATTACGCTCGGGCAATGGAAGCTAAAACGATTCCGGATGGTTTTGTGGAGGCGCTGACGCGCTACACGGATGCGCAGCCTGGGGACGGGCCGTTCCAGACAGCCATCAAAGGACTGACAATACTCCGGTCGGATTACGCGAAGCTGCCGCACCATTTGGTTTTCAAGCCTGCGCTCTGCATTGTGGCGCAAGGTGCCAAGTGGGCGATTTTCGGCGGCAAGCGGTTGGAGTACCGGGCGGGGCAGGCGCTGGTGGTCAGCGTCGAACTGCCGGCCCTGGGCGCCGTCTCCGAGGCGAGCCCGAGCGAGCCCTACCTTGGCGTCATCCTGGAGTTCGATCTCGCTGTGATGCGCTCGGTCCTTTCCGAACTGGACACGCCGCCAGGGCCGGGCGGGAGTGTGGGGAATGGGGTTTTTGTAAGCGACTTCAACGGCCCACTGGCGGAAAGCACGCTGCGCATGGTGCGTCTGCTCGAAACGCCCAGGGCTGTGCCCGTGCTTTACCCGGCGATTATGCGCGAAATCTGCTTTTGGCTCCTGACCGGGCCGCACGGGGGAGAAGTTGTGAAACTGGTGCTGGCGAACAGCCACCCGCAGCATGTGATTCATGCAATCCACGCGCTGCGCGATCGCTTCGCCGAGACGGTTCGCGTGGAAGAGCTCGCTGCGGCGGCGCGATTGAGCCCGTCGGCATTTCACCGGCAGTTCAAGGCGATCACCTCCATGACACCGCTGCAGTACCAGAAGCAGCTGCGCCTGATCGAGGCGCGGCGGCTGATGATTGCGGATGCGGCCAATGTAGAGACAGCGGCGTTTCAGGTCGGCTACGAGAGCGCTTCACAGTTCAGCCGTGAGTATTCGCGGATGTTCGGCAGGCCGCCTCGGAAAGATGCCGGCTCACTCAAAGGCGTGGCGGCCTGACCGGCTGCGCGGCTTTGCTAGAGGAAAAGCCGCATTTGCGCTGAAGCTGATGAAGTGCTGCTTTCTGTGAATCGCTTACCCATGCCGGGTGTGCGGTGAGCCGGGCAATTGAAAGCGTTCGCTGGCCGTCCATCACCGGGGTACGCGGCGTGCCGGAGATGCGGACGCTGCTTACGCTGTGCCTCAACTGCCATGCCAAGGTGACGCGGACTTTGCTGTTGGTACAAAACTGGGAGCGCCTGCCAATTGAGCTCTGGCGAGAGCAGCAACCGCAGGAATACGACCAGCTCAGGCTCGACTTTACGGCGCCGAAATCGCTTGCGCTGCCGGTATCGCTGGATTTGGGAAGAGGGGGTGTCGAACTCGCAAGTGAGGCAAACCCGGCCATGCAGTTTCCGGCAGAAGTGCCCAGCTTGAGGCCGAACCTATTGATGAAACACGCTCCGGTATCTCCGGCCTATTGCCAAAACCATTGCGTCCGCGCTCTCCTTGTAGGCGCGCGCTACCTTTTGTAAAAGGATCCTTGCCTTGGACAGACGCACCTTTCTCGCCCTTCTCAGTGCTGCCGGCGTTGAAGCCTGCTCGCCGGCCGCCGGTTTTGCCTCGGGCGTCGTGCCTGCTTCGAGCACCGCGCCCGCGCGCATCCAGAACGACTACAGCCGCTTGCTGCCCGGGGAGCGCGAGGCCCGCGCCTCGCCGCCGCAGGTAAGCGGCTTGGCCGCCGGGCGCGCGGAGGTCCGGCACGCGGGCAAGCCTGCCAC